>CBFCYP010000014.1:0-32436 GCA_965602185.1 uncultured bacterium | reverse complement strand
ACCGATATTATAAGATTTATCAGAAACCGATTTTAAGCTGTTGGAGTTTATTGTATAAACCGGTCTACATGCCGGTGTTTTGGATAGAGCAAAATCAACCTAGAAACAAACAAAGCGGGAGGTTGTTTGATGTTGAAAAGAGTTTTTATCTTGTTAGGCGCGGTTTTTATGCTTACCGCGTCCACATGGGCGGATGTCTGGAATTTTGACAAGCCGCATACGTCTGTCGGTTTTACTGTCAGGCATCTGGTGGTTACGAAAGTCCACGGGCAGTTTAAGGATTTTAACGGCGAGATCGAGTTTAATGGGAAAAATGTCGAAACCGGCTCCATAGATGTTACCATCCAGATGACGTCTATTGATACCGAAAATCAGAAAAGGGACGACCATCTGAAAAGCGCCGATTTCTTCGATGTCGAAAAGTTTCCGGTGATGTCTTTTAAATCCGGGAAGATAGTTAGGGGAGAAGGCGATAATTTTAAAATTATCGGCGACCTGACCATAAGAGACATTACTAAGGAAGTAACTCTCGACGCCGTTTTTAACGGTACCATCAAGGATCCCTGGGGCGGCACCAGGGCCGGGTTTTCGGCGACCGGTAAAATAAACCGTCAGGATTTCGGCGTGAAATGGAATCAGGCGCTGGAGACAGGCGGGTTCCTTGTCGGCGACGAGGTCACCATAAATATCGAAACCGAGCTAATTAAAGCGGAATAATTTATAGTAGAAAACGGCCTCGCCTGTCGAGGCCGTTTTTTTAAACCGTATTATCTCCAGTACTCGGATTTTTAACACCCATTTTTGTACTTATAATTGGTAAGACGCGATCGATTTTGATGGTTTAAATTAATTGTGGTGGAGAATGGTCAATTAATGTATATAATAAAGCTGTATTTGCGAGGTTAGAACGGTTAATGATTGAGAAAATCCTGAAAAATTCAGCTCCGGGCATCTTTTTTAATCATATTTATAATTATTTCCTGTTTCTGGGGACTACCGTCAGGGCAGCGTTCGGTGGCCCTTTTTATTTTAAGGAGATCATAGAACAGCTTTACCAGATCGGCAACAGATCGCTTTCCATCGTCATCTTGGTCGGGACTTTTACCGGGATGGTGATGGCCTTTCAAACCGGTGTGGAAATGGGACGGTTCGGCGCGAAAGCGTATATCGGGTCGGTGGTTCTGGTTTCCCTGGTCAGGGAACTCGGACCGGTTTTGACCGCCCTGGTGGTGGCGGGACGAGTGGGCTCCGGCATCACCGCCGAGCTCGGCTCCATGAAGGTTACCGATCAAATAGACGCCATGAGAGCCATGGCCACCGATCCCTACAAGAAGCTTGTATTGACACGGCTTACGGCGCTCCTGATCATGTTGCCCATACTTGTGGCGGTCGCCGATACCTTCGGTTTTTTCGGCGGGGCGATAATCGCCACGACCAATTTGAATGTCGGTTACGAGCTTTATAAATCGACGGCGCTAAACAATATTTATATAGAAGACCTGGTCTCCGGCCTGTTTAAGCCGGTGGTATTTGCCATTATAATAGGTACCATCGGCTGCTATCTCGGGATGAAGACGACCGGCGGAACCAAGGGTGTCGGCAGTTCAACGACCCTCTCGGTGGTAATATCATCCATTTTTATATTTGTCTTCGATTTCATTCTAACCAAAATATTTTTTCTGGTCAGCAGATAGATATGATAAAGACGGTAAATCTTTCAAAGAGCTTCGGCGATAAAGAGGTCTTTAAAAATCTTTCAATAGATTTTGAAAGGGGAAAAACGACGGTGGTACTGGGTCGATCCGGAACCGGCAAAAGCGTACTGCTGAAAGTCATTCTCAGGCTTCTCTTAATTGATTCCGGCGAAATTTACATTGACGATATCGATACTACCGATTTCAGCGAGAGCCAAATGATGAGCGTCAGGAAGAAGATGGGGATGCTGTTTCAGGGATCGGCCCTTTTTGATTCCATGAGCGTTTATGAGAACGTGGCGTTTACCCTGAAGGAGCATACCAGACTTACTGAGAATAAAATAAAGGATATTGTGAAAGAGAAACTCGAATTCGTTGAAATGACGGGGACCGAGAGTTTGATGCCGTCGGAGCTTTCCGGCGGTATGCAGAAGAGGATCGCCCTGGCGAGAACGATGGCGAACAACCCGGATTATATATTTTTCGACGAACCCACAACCGGCCTGGACCCCATAACAGCCAGGACCATTAATGAGCTTATTATAAGGGTGCGGGAACATACCGGAACCACGGTTGTGGTTGTCACCCACGATCTCGACAGTGCCGCCATGGTGGCGCAGAAAATCGTACTGATAAAAGATGGAGGCAAATATTTTGAAGGCACACCCGATGATTTTCAAGGGAGTAACATAGATTTTGTAAAAGCGTTCAGATCAGGTGGAAAGGATATGTAAAATGAAAGATAATACGTCCAAAGGTATAAGGGTGGGATTCCTGGCTGCCATAGGATTTATAATAATGTTTCTGGCGTTTTTCCTGGTGGGTGGCCAGGAGGGCTTATTTGCCAGCAAATGTGAACTTAAAGCCAGATTTCAAAATGTTGAGGGGCTGATAGTCGGCGCTCCCGTTAGGCTGGGGGGTGTAAAGGTGGGTTCGGTGAGCGGAATCGGTTTTTCCGAGGATAGAGCCGATAAAACAATAGTGGTTACTATGTCCGTTGATCAAGAAAGTTTCAAAAGAATCGGTAAAGATTCCGAGGCCCGCCTGGGAAGCAAAGGATTGCTCGGCGATAGAACGGTCGATGTAACCATGGGAACTCCGGAATCAGAAAGATGTCAACCGGGGGAATTTATTCCCACGCTGGAGGCTTACCAGATTGACGACCTGATTTCGGAAAGCGGTGACGTCATGACCGATGTCAAGCTTACCGCCAGCGACGCTAGGGAAATCGCCTGGAAAATAAACCGGGGAGAGGGCACTTTTGCTCAGTTTATCAACGATCCCAGAATGTATACGAACCTCGACTCTTTGCTGGTTCTCTGGACCAATATAACCTACAAAATCAGGGCCGGGGAGGGCACGCTTTCGGAGTTTATCAACGATCCCGCGCTTTACGATCAATTCACCCGCCTTACCAAAGAGGCCGCGGATTTTATACAGGCGGCCAACGAGGGCGGTGGAACGCTGGGGAAACTGGCTACCGAAACCGACCTTTATAATCATACCGACAGCCTTTTAATGAACTTAAATAAAACCCTGGAAAAGATTAATTCCGGCGAGGGTACACTGGGCCAGATCGCCACCAACGCCGAAATGTATCGGAAACTTCTTTCGACAATTGAATCGCTTGACAGCCTTCTGGTCGATATCAAGGCTCATCCGAAGAGGTATGTTAAGCTGTCGCTGTTTTAATAGTCTCAGGTTTGTCTGAAGCTGATTCTGGAATTCAGATATTTTATTATCTCGTTGTCCGATTCAAACTTATCGATTTTTACGCCCGCCAGTTCGGCCATTTTCATGGTCGCCTTTTTGGAGTCATTCCAATCGGCGCCGTTTAATTCGTTCAGGTATACGACCCGCTTAATGCCGGATTGGACAATCGCCTTCATGCATTCCGAACACGGAAAAACCGTAGCGTAAAGGCTGCAGTCCGAGAGTTCCCTCTGCGCGTGAAGTATGGCATTCAGCTCGGCGTGAACCACGTAGAGATATTTTTCAGGCCGTGATTGAGGGATCTGGTTGTCGTCGATATTGCGCGGAAAACCGTTATAGCCGGAGCTGACAAGTTTTCGGGTTCTATTGTCTATTATTACCGCCCCGACCTGGGTGCTGGGGTCCTTCGATTTCATCGAAGCGACCAGGGCGAGGGTCATGAAATATTCTTCCCAGCTTAACGGTTCATTCATCGGAAAAACCTGTTTTTTTCATATTCAAAGCTCCCGGTTTATTATAGCGGTAAATTCATTGAGGGACAAATCAAAATTGAATCTTCTGGAAAATATCGTAAATTTATAAGTAAATTCTCTAATTCTCACACGAAGCAGGTCTTGGAGGTCACTGTCTATGATTAAAGATAACTACAAAGCCGCTCTTTTAATTCAAATGACTTAAACCTGATACTCAGATTTCGGCTGCCAGTTATCAGCTCCGCGCGGCAACAGATCGAAAAGATGCCAGGCGCTGCAATAATTGTCGTGCGGTCCAAAGAAATCCCTGGCGACCCTGTAGATTCTGCCGTTATCCTTCATAAAAGTGGAAACACCCGGCCAATAATCGCCCTTTTCATCCTCGAAACCCATATCCTTAATAAAAGGCGATCCTTTGCCAGAATACAGCTTGAATTTCCAGTTGCGCCTGGAAGCGAATTTCTTCATGGTCTCGGGATGGTCAGGTGAAACCACCGCGAAACCGACCCTGTTTTCGAGATGACGAACGATTCCATTAAAACCATCCGCCCACATGGTGCAGTAATTGCAATCTTTGCCCATATTGTGAATCAAAATAAGCTCGTCTTGTGAACCGAACATTTCGGAAAGCCTGACAATTTCACCGTCCGAGTTTGTTAGAGGGTAATCGCTTATCTCTTCGCGGGGCTGGTTGCGCTTAAGCTCGGCAAGAAGTAGTTTTTTCTCAAAGATCTCTTTTTCCAGAGAATTGATTTCATTTTCTATTTTAATTGCGGTAGTTACATTCATTATTTCCTCCCGATTTTATATGGAAACATACGTAAAGAAACTCCCTTTGTTTCATATTTGATAATGCATATCATAATTATTTTCAAAACAATCACATTTTTTTATTTAATTATTATTGGCGTTTACGGTCTATATTTTTTATTGTCTTAATTATGGATTCAATTAGGAAATTCTTAAAAAGGGCGCTGGAATTCCTGAAGCACTATTTCGGCGGTTTGTACGAACGGGTGGGGGAAAACCACATATTCCTTTTCGGGGGCGGCCTGGCGTTTTCGGTGATTATCTGTATGGTGCCCTTTGTGCTGATCATTTTTTATTTTCTGGGCAGGATACTGGAATCTCAGACGGTCAGCCAGCAAATCGATCTGTTTATAGATACCGTTATCCCATATCTGCAATATTCAAACAAGGTTAAGATGATATTGCATACCAGGGCGGATGAGGTCATAGCTTACAAAAATATCGCCGGATATGTCGGTGTTGTTGGCCTTCTATTCGCCGCCAGCGGCCTTTTCAGCAGCATGCGGACCAGCTTGAACAGGATATTTAATACGGAAGGACCGAGCGCTTATGTGGGAAAGCTCAGGGATCTCGGAATGGTAGTGCTTGTAATTATATTCATCATGCTGGCCACCACGGTTTTCCCGGTTTTAGAAATTGTCAAGGATTCGGCGGATAAAATAGAGATTTTAAAGCGATTTCAACTGACGGGCGCTCAGGGCAAATTCTATTTTATCGGATCGCTTTTGACGATGTTCATTTTATTTTTTACCTTATATAATCTCATACCCAATAGGAGACTGGGATTTAAGGTTTCCGCCGTGGGAGCCTTCTGGGCGGCGTTACTATGGGTGGCGGCCAAAGAGATTTTCGGATATTATATTACCAACATGGTCTCGTTGAAGAGGATATACGGCACCTATGTTCTGTTTGCCGTGCTTACCTTCTGGATTTATTATTCTTCGGTGGTTTTCTTATTGGGTGCGCAGATAGCCCAGCTGTACAGGGAGAGGAAAATCCTTAAAAAAACGGGCGATTAGCTATACCTGATATTATTAATCGATGAGTGACACATAATATCGCATTGGTAATGGCCTTTCAAATAGAAAAGCTCCATACAATCCACCGCGTGAGCTTTTTCAGATTTCTTTGGGTTTTAGACTTTTATAAATGCCCCGATTTTTGACTTGATGATCTCAGTGTATATAGATATCATTGACCAAATATTTAAAGGAGGATTTCCAATGAGAAAATTCCGCGGAATTAAACTGTCATTCTCGGTTTTATTGTTTTTGTCGGTTTTTTATTCGGGAGCTTTTTCGGGTACCGATATAGCCTCATCTCCGTCAGGGCCGTTTTTTACGGGCGAACCATATAATACGGCGGTTCCTAAACCATCTGAATTTTTAGGTTTTCCGTTAGCGTCGAAGCCGATCAATCATTCGCAGTTGAAAGGATATTTCGGACTCCTGGCGGACTCTTCCTCAAGGGCGGAGCTTTTCCGGTACGGTGAGACCTACGAAGGACATGAGTTATTTTATTTGCTGGTAACATCCGAAGAAAATATGTCCCGGATAGCGTCTATAAAGGAGACGCTGGCTGAAATATCTGATCCCCGAACGATGAAGAGAGGGGGAAACGCGGATAATTTAATAGAAAATCTTCCCGCCGTAGTCTGGGCAGGATATTCGATACATGGCGATGAGCTTTCATCGACCGACGCCGCCGTGGCGGTGGCATATCAACTCTGCGCCGGTGATGATAATGACACGAAATTCCTTCTCGACAATCTGGTAGTCCTGATAGATCCCCTTCAAAATCCGGACGGCCGCGAGAGGTTTCTGGTGCAGATCCGTCAATTTAGCGGCAAGATTCCGTGTTACGATCTTCAAAGCATGCAGCATACCGGGATCTGGCCCTGGGGCCGCGGTAATCATTACTTCATCGATTTAAACCGGGATATGTTTACACTGGTACATCCCGAGACCAGGGGGAAAATTTCGGTATGCCTGGAATGGCACCCGCAGTTGATGATCGATTCGCATGAAATGGGCGCCATGGATACCTATCTTTTCAGCCCGCCCAGGGCGCCATTTAATCCTCACTGGGCCAAGGACCTTCGTAAATGGTGGGATATCTTCGCCACAGACCAGGCCAGGGCTTTTGACGAATACGGATGGAGTTATTACACCCGCGACTGGAATGAAGAATGGTATCCGGGGTATACATCCTCCTGGGGCAGTTTCCTGGGGATAGTCGGCATTCTTTATGAACAGGCGGGTGTGGACGGCTCGCTGGTAAAACAGAAAACCGGGCAGATTCTCACCTATTCAGAATCGGCACATCATCATTATATAAGCAGTCTGGCGAACATCAGGACGGCGGCGCAGAATAGAAAAAAGCTGTTGACAAGTTATTATGAACACAGGAAGAGGGCCGTCTCCAATAACGAGAATTCTCTGGGAAAAGCGTTTATAGTTAACCCCTCTCAGAATCCGGAAAAAGTGAGACGATTTTTCGAAACCATGATGCTGCAGGGCATCGAAGTCAAGAAAGCGGAATCGTCGTTTAAGGTCTCGGGGCTTTATAATGAGCATGGCGATCAACCCGCGAAAAATTTTCCCGCGGGGACATATATAATCGACTTTGCGCAACCGTCACGCTATCTGGCGCAGGTGCTGCTCGATTACGACATAAGGATACCCAACAGTTTTCTCGAAGAGCAACGCCGGTATATCGAAAAAGGATGGGGTTCGAGGATGTACGAGGTGTCGGCATGGTCATTGCCCCTGGCTTTCGGGTTGGACAGCTATATCGCGAAGGGTAGTATTAATATGACAACGTCGCCTGTTTTGGAATCCGCGAAGGATCCGGGAGGCCTGAGCGAGGCAAGTCCCGATTTTGGATATATGGTAGACTACAAAAACGACGCCGCTACTTATTTCCTGGCCGACGCATTCAAAAACGATTTAAAGGTGAGGGTCGCCAGAAAGCCCCTGACCGTCGACGGCAAAAGTTTCAGCAGGGGCTCTATCCTGTTCATTTCCAAAGAAAATCCGGATAGTCTGGAAAGGGTGCTTGAGGATCTGTCCGTAAAACATGGCGTAGAGGTATTTGGAATAAATACCGCGCTTGCGGCCGAAGGCCCCGATCTTGGCGGAGGCGATTTAAGGCTTCTGACTGAGCCTAAGATCGCGATTTTAACAGGTCCGCCCATCAACGTTTCCGGCTACGGTTCGTTCTGGCATATGCTGGATTACGAATTCGGTCTGAGGATGGCATCGGTAGATATATCGCGTATCGGTCGAACAGATTTATCGAGATACAACGTTCTGGTCGTCCCGTCTGTTTGGGGCAGTTCCGACGCCATAAAATCGGTACTCGGCGATTCCGGTCTATCCAATATCAAAAAATGGGTAAAAGATGGCGGCACTCTTATAGCCATGGGAGAGGCCGCAGCGTTCTGCGCGGATACGTTGGTCGGAATATCGCAGGTAAAGCTCAAGCGGCAAACGCTTGATGAACTGGATGAATACGATTACGCTTTAAAGCTGGAAATATCCGCCGACAAAATATCAATCGACAGTCTGCGGGTATGGAACAGTATCGATCCCGAAAAGGAAAAATCCGAAAAAGATAAAAAGGAAAAACCCTCCAAGGAGGAGATCCGCCGCAACGATGAATTCGCCCGCAAATTCAACCCGGAAGGAGTGATACTGGAGTGCGGTGTTGATACCACGGAATGGCTGTCATACGGTCTGGATGAGGATCTTCCGGTCATGATGTATACGTCAAATGCCTTCCTGTCAAAACCGCCGGTAAGAACGGTCGCGAGACTAAAAGATGAAAAGGGTATAAGGCTGTCGGGATTGATATGGCCGGAAGCCCGGGAAAGGTGGGCCAACACGGCCTATTGCACCAGGGAATCGAGCGGGAAAGGGCAGGTAATTCTGTTTTCGGGGCATCCCGATATGCGATCCTATTTTTACGGATCGAAACGATTGTTCGTTAACGCCGTATTGTTGGGGCCGGGGCTGGGAGCTCGATGGCCGGCGCCGTATTAGTAAGCTTTGCCGTAGATGAAATCAAATGTTTATAAAAAGGTGGGAAAAATGAACTCGATCCAGCGAAAAAATAGCAAGCTGTTATTGTTGATGTTTATTCTGTTTCTGTCCGTTTATCCGTCCGCGGCTTCCGGGCAGATGGGATCGATATCGAGAGAGGAACTAAAAGTCCCCGATCAGGATAAATTCCAGATTTTAACGACCCGGGATGGTTCCAGTCTCATGGGGCGAATTGTTGAAGTTCGCGAAGAAGAAATAATCTTCCAGACTGATATGGGTGAGATTACGGTACTGATTTCGAAAATAAAGGATATAAAGGAGGTATCAAAGACCAAAATAAAGAAGGGAGTATACTGGTTTGATAATCCGAATACTACCAGGCTGTATTTTTCTCCAACGGCGCGGATGCTGGAGAAAGGCAAGGGCTATTTCGCGGATTATATGCTCTTCTTTCCCTCGATCGCTTTCGGAATTACCGATAATTTGACTATTGGCGGAGGAATGACGCTCCTTCCGGGAGTGGATATCGATGATCAGGTATTCTATTTCACGCCGAAAATCGGCATAAACACAACATCCAGCACGAGCATAGCGGCGGGGGCCTTGATTCTGGCGTTGCCCGAGATTGACGATGAATCGCCCACGGTGGGTATTCTTTACGGAGTCGGAACGTTCGGGGAACCTGACGCCAGCCTGACCCTGGGATTGGGATATGGATTTGTGAAAGACGAAATTGCCGATAAGCCGATGGTTATGTTGGGCGGTGAAAAAAGGGTATCCAGACGCATATCTTTCGTCAGTGAGAATTGGGTAATTCCCGGAGTAGATGAACCATTGGTCTCGTATGGATTCCGGTTTTTCGGCGAGGGCATCAGTGTTGATCTGGCGCTGTTTAATGTGCTCGGGGAGGATATATTTTTTCCGGGAATTCCCTGGGTGGACTTTGTTTTCAATTTTTAAAATACAATATGCGAAGATAGAATAGTAAATATTATTCCTCGGATCCATGCTGAAGAATAACACCCAATTTTATTCCACCCAATCGGCTATAAAGATATTTGTAAGGCGGGTGCCGCCGTCGGCATTCATAACGAATATCCGGTCGCATTTATATTCATCGCGGGTGGATTGGAAAATCAGCCTTTTATCGTCATCCGAAAAGTAAGCCTCGGCGTTCTCCCCCGTGAAGGTCAACTGCCGCATATTGGCGAGATGTTTTTCCCGCGGTTGAATCAGATTTTGGGCGAAAGCGTTTGAATATGCCAGCGCCGATATTATCATTGAAATCAAAATTCTCATTTTATCCTCCCGATATTATAAGTGTCGCAATCAGACCCATAAATCCCCGCGGCCGTAAATATTGTTCTCGATAAATCTATAATGGTTATTTTAAAGATGGGGAATGACTTCGATCGGGGTTATGAATTTTAAGTATATGAATTCAATTTCCAATTGAAAAAAGAAAGGGCCCTTTCGGGCCCCGAACTTTCAAACTAGCGAGTATTTTTATGTGTCCAGCAATATTTGGACTTGCCCCAAGTATAATTTTTGCAGCGCTTTTTGTCCTTGGTCCAGCCTGCGCAACGAGTCTTACGTGGCATGATTCCTCCTTCAGTTAATATGGTCAATTAACTTATCGGACGATATAAGGTTATTATTACAATTAATGAGCGCTTCCATTAAAAAAAGCGTCTAAAATTGAAACGTTATAAAAGCAGCTATTTAGTAAAATCCGGCGAGCGGCGATGGTATTTGCCCCGATATCACGGGGATCATGACGACAGCGGAATCCCGGAAGAAGATTTCTTTTTGGAACTGTATAGCGCGGTTTGTTCGGGATCGATTAAGGGGATTTTTATGTTGAACGTGCTGCCTTTTCCCGGTTTGCTCCTGACATCAATTTCACCGTTGTGAAGGCTTATTATTTTATGGGCCAGAGAGAGACCCAGGCCCCTGGCGGGACCCTGCTTGGTGGTAAAGAACGGCTCAAAGATCCTGTTGATTTCGGTGTCATTCATACCGGAACCCTGATCGCTGACCTCGAGAATGGCCATCCTTCCTTCGATCTTTGATTCCAGCACAATGTCACCCCCGTAGGGCATAGCCTCGGCGGCGTTCAATACTATGCTCGAGATCGCCGTATATAATTCGTCCACGTCGCCCAGGATCTGTCCGGAACCGGAGTTTAAAATCACTATTCTAATTTTCTCGAGATTAACGGACCATCCGCTCGAATCCTTCCTGAGCCTTTTCTCCATTTTTTCCAGGATCTGCGCCACCTCGATCTGGCGACGTTTGTTGACCGGTTTTGTCGATGCGAAATCGTCAAACTTTTCCAGCACGAATTTATACCCGTCTATATGGGAAACGAGCGATTCAATAATTTCCGAAAGGGAATCAACGGGTTTCAGATCGCGGAGTTTTTTGACGTCGTCCAGGAGCAGTTGCATCACAGAATCGAGATTGCCGGCCATCCCCCGCGCGAGATCGGCGACAACTGCGGATTTCGCATGCATCAATTGCATGTCATGGGTCGCTCGAAGCTGTTCGAACGATTTTTTTATGTCGGAATACTGTAATATATTTTTCAGGACCAGGGAGAGATAGTGGGCGATATTGTCAAAAGGCTCCTTTTTATTGTACAAATCGTCGCCGTCCTCGATGGTGCCGATGGAAAAACATCCGATACGGGTATTGCCCGCTATGAGCGGTATGATATGGATTGTGCTGTTTTCCATGATGGGATGATAAAGATCGTGTTTGCTCAATGACAGTTTTTCAATTTCATCGAACCTGAGAATTTGCGATTGTCCGGAAATCAGGGCGATTTTATGTACCGGCATCTCGTCAATGTCAATCGCGGTATTTTCAGGCTTGAAGCTCAAACCCTCACCGGAGAAAGCCTCCGCGGCGAGGATCAAACGCTTGTTTCTTTCATCCATGATAAAGATACTGCAGAAAGTCGCACCTGGAGACGACGCGATTTTTTCAGAGATTTTTCCCAGAGCTGTCCTGATGAAATCTGTCGAACTTATTAATTCTATTATATCGAGAATATAGAGAAGACTGTTGTTATGGAACGTTTTTTCCTCCGATTCCAATGCCGCGAAGGTAGAGACCGAAAAAACCTCCAGAGTCTGCTTCAATATCAACAACCATTTTGCGTTGATCCCTCTTTTCCCGGAAAGCGTCAGATTCAATACTCCGACAACCGATGATTCCGATATTAACGGAATTGCTATATTGACTTCACTGTCCGTTTTTTTAATATCTTTTAAGGAGAGCTGCTTGTTGGTAATTTTATCATATATTATCGATTTGTTATGGATAATCGCCTGCAGGCAGGGATTGCCCGGTCCGAAATTGGCGGATACCCGTTTTTGAGCATTCTTATCCAGAGGGGGGTAATAGGCTTTTAGTTCGAATTCTCCCGAAAAAGGATTTTTAATATAAATTGATCCCGCCTTGAAACCAAAAACCGTCATTATATCATTCAAGCCTTTTTCGATGATTAATTTTGATTTTTCCGTCCCGAAATTCGCCAATCTTAACTGCAATTGGTTGATTTTTTCGGCAGCATCGACTTTATTTTTCGTTCGCAAGAAAACCACCATGACAACTGCGATCCATAACAATAAAAAAACTGCAGCTAGTAAAACAGGTCTGAAGATGGCCGTTTTTATGCCTATATTTTCAGGGGTGTCGTTAACAGTCAAAAGCAAAACCGCCCCGATTTTTTGATTGATATAAATTGGCGTTGCTATAATCGTATGGAGGATTCCGGAGTCCTCCGGGAATAAGAACTGGTTTTTGCCATCCAGAGCGTTTTTGGCGCATTCGTCGATTAAATCGCCGTCTCCCCCCGATATTCCTGTTGTATAAATGGGATTATTCTGATTATCAACAAGTTTTATGGCGACGATTTCTTTGGATATGGCCGGTATCCAGTAAAGATATGACGCAAATTCGTCATCGATCAAACCCGAGTCGTTTATCGAACTTGAAGCCTCCCTCGAAATCCTTAAGGCAATAGAGTCCCATTTTTCCATAAAGAGCTTTTTCTGGGAATTTTTATAGTCGTAATGAGAATAAACCATAATGGTGGCCAGAATACCGATTGCTGAGATAGCGAGAGCCGATAACAATAACGTGAATCCCCCAGGGAAATATCTAAGACGAGTTTGAAACGATTTATTGGGTTTTTTCTTCATACGTTTACCTTGACCTTTGTGTCCGCCATAACCTCGATCAAGGCGTTTATGATGTTCTTTTCGAATTCGGTTGTCTGCGTTTTTAAAATAAGTATGGCCTCGAATGACGATCTGGCCCTGGCGTAAGGTCTGTTGGTGGTCATGGCGTCAAAAGAATCGGCTACCGCCACTATTTTCCCGAATTGATGGATTTCTTTGATTCCGTAAGGGTAACCCTTACCCGAGATTCTTTCATGATGCTGCGCAATGGCGGGCATGGATGCGTGGGGAACCGATCTGGTTTGGCCCGCTATCTCCACTCCCCATTGTACATGCTGTTTGACGGTCTCAAATTCCTGTCGTGAAAGCGGGCCTTTCTTGTTCAAAATTTCCGGCGGTACACGGCTTTTGCCTATATCGTGAAGCAAGGCCCCCAGGGTCAATTCCCACAATCCGGAATTGACCGTCATGCCCAGAACCTGCCCCAGCGCCAGGCAGTAGGTGGCCACGTTGGCGCAATGGGTATGCGTGTAGTAATCGCTGGGAAGCATCTGGATAATATCCTTGTAGGCGTCTCTGCCGGAAGCGGTGAAGGAGACAACCGTGTCCATAACTTTAGATGCTCTCTGCACTACCTTTCTGGAGTCGGGATCGTTTATAAGCTGCTGGGCAAGATGCGCGGACGAATCATATATCAATGACGCCTTTTTTGGGGGAGGTACATTATTGTCTTCAACTATGGATGCCAGATTGTCTTCAACATAATCGAAGTATTTGCCTTCATCGGTGGTTTTGAAATAAAGATACCTGACGTTATTCTCGAGAAGCGTCTTCAGGTTTTTTAGCGTGAACGCTACATTTTTCTCACGATATAACACCAGCCCTTTGGATCCGATGATGTAAAGATCGAATCCGGGCACGCGATCCAGCCTCAGCACCTCCAGACTTACGGGTGCGTAGCCATCAAGTATGGTAGAACCGTCCATCTTATAATAAGTCGGAAGATTCCGGCGAACCTTTTAGAAGGCAACGGAATATAAGAAAATGGATGTTTCAGCCGTCCATGAGAAACAATTACGTAACTCATTGAAAGGATGAAAATTATGCGTATCATATTTTTATCAATAGCGACGGCATTTATTTTTTCAATTTCAGTCGCGGCCGTTCAAGAACAAAACAATGGCAACGACGCGGGAAATTCACCATCAATCATAAAGAACGAAACCGTTTCAATTTATATCGAAGATAGACCCAATCCTTTTGGAGCAGCAAGAACCAGCCTAAATTTTACATTAAACAAAGACGAAATTGTGAGAGCGAAATTATTCAATATTCAAGGGCAGTCGGTTGGAGTAATGACAGATACTCTAATAAAAGAAGGCACTCATCGAATAGTAATCGATGCCTGGGATCTGAGTTGGGGTGTCTATTGGTGTTTAATTTTTACCCCTGATACTACCATAAGTAGAAAGATACTCTTATTAAAGTAGGTTTTTCTTAAACTCATAAATCCCATCTTTGACTAATCCTATCCAGAACTTATATTACCGTCATGATAGATTCTCACGCTCATCTCGATTTTCCGCAGTACGATTCCGACCGCAGCAAGGTTATCGAAGAAGATTTCGAAAGCGGGATCGAAGCGATCGTGAATATCGGCGTGGATCTGGCAACCTCGCGAAAATCTATCGCCTTAGCCGAAAAATATGAACATATTTACGCTACCGTGGGGATTCATCCACACGATTCCGGGAATGCCCCGAAGGATTATCTCAAGCGGCTTGAGGATCTGGCCTCTCATAAAAAAGTGGTCGCCATCGGCGAAATCGGCCTCGATTATTACCGCGATCACTCCCCCCGCGATATCCAGCGGGAAGCGTTTGAACGGCAACTGGAGCTGGCCCTGAAACTCGATATGCCGATAGTGGTGCATATTCGCGAGGCGATTGAGGATTCATTCAAAATCCTGGAAAAATCAGGTATAGGGAAAGGGGTGCTTCATTCATTTCCGGGAGAAGAAATCGAGGCCCGAAAAGCTCTTGAGATGGGCTTCTTTATCTCTTTCGCCGGCCCTATTACCTATCCCCGATCGACCCGCATGGATGTTGCGGCATCGCTCCCGCTTTCGAAAATTGTCGTGGAGACGGACGCTCCGTATTTAACGCCACAGTCGTTCCGGGGAAAGAGGAACAGGTCTTCGTATGTTCGTTACGTTATCGAAAAACTCTCCGAGATTTTCGAGCCCTATACATATTACGATATCGAAAGAATAACATCGCATAACGCCCGCAGGCTTTTTGGATTGCCATTTGAAAAGATACCCGGAATCATTTATAAAATCCGGCGTTCCCTTTATATCAACCTGACCAACAGGTGCAGCTGCAACTGCTATTTCTGCCCGCGGAGCGGTTCGAACGACGGTTTTGTTTCGGGGCATTACCTGTTTCTGCGAAAGGAGCCTTCGGTTAAAGAGGTACTGGAGGCGGTCGAGAGGGAATCCGGTTTTGACGAGGTGGTTTTCTGCGGATTGGGCGAGCCTGCCATGCGGCTGAAGGAAATGCTCGAGATCGCGGAAAATTTAAAAATCAAGGGACACAAAATAAGATTAAATACAAACGGTCATGGCAGCCTCATCAACAAAATCGATCTTCCCTCGAAACTGGCGGGCAAGGTCGATAGGGTGTCGGTAAGCCTGAACGCCCAGGACGCGGATACTTATGTAGAAATCTGTAAGCCTGATCGGGGACGAGAATCGTTTAATGCCATGATCGAGTTTGTGAAGGGATGTAAAAAAACCGGTATTGAGACGGTCGTCTCGGTGGTAAATTTACCGGAGATAGATATCGAGGCCTGCAAAAAATTGGCCTCGGACCTGGGAGTCAGTCTCAGGATAAGGAGCTATTCCAAAGATAACCGGCGGATTGTCGCGTAATGGTGATCTCAAAAAAAAGATTCGGGCAGAATTTCCTTGTAGACAACCGCAAGGCTGATAGGATCATAAGTGAAGCCGGTATTAAACCGGGCGATAAAGTCCTGGAGATCGGTCCCGGAAGGGGAATATTGACCGGGAGAATCCTGGATGCCGGCGCCAATCTGACCGCCGTGGAAATCGACAGGGACTTGATTCCCGAACTCGAGGAACGATTCGGCGATGATAAAAGGTTAAAATTGTTGAAAAGCGATATTATAAAAATAAATCTTCCCGACCTGGGCGGACGGAATTTTAAAATAGTCGGAAACCTGCCCTATAATATCAGCGGGGCGCTGTTTGAATGGCTGATCGAGAATTACAGAATGATAAAGCTGGCGTTGATCACGGTTCAGAAAGAAGTGGCTAACAGGATCAAGGCCAAACCCGGCAGTCGCGACTACGGCTCTCTTTCGGTCTTGATACAAATGTTTTACACGGTTTCCCGTTTATTCGATATTTCTCCCGGCTGTTTTTCCCCGAAACCGAAGGTTGTCTCGACTGCAGTAAAGCTGGTTCCGGATTTAAAGCTGGATTCCGATATAGACTATAATTCATTTAAGCGGTTTATCTATGATTGTTTCGCCCAAAAAAGAAAAACGCTCGTTAATTCGTTGAAATCCTCGGGCGGTTATGATAAGGATATATTTGAAAAAAGCCTTGTATCGCTGGGTAAAAGTACCGATATAAGAGCAGAACAACTGTCCGGTCGGGATTTTATAATTCTTTACAGAGAGATCGCCGGAAATGTTTAGGCATACCAAAATACTTTTCTCATTCATTGTATCGGGATTGTTTTTATCCGGATTATCCCATGCGGGAATAAGGATCGATTTCGACCGCGACAACCAGACCTATAACTGGTTCACGGGGTTCAACTATTCAATTTACAGTACCGGATTCAATTTTAGAACGTCATTCGACGGTCGATCCAACCTTATTAAGGGCAGGTATAACAGGTGGCAGGAAAACGCAACCACCGATTTCAACTCCGAACTTTTCGTGCTCAAAAGCGTTTCTTTTTTAACATCCGGCGAATATACTATTAACGGATTGGACCGTCGAAGAGTCCGGTCCTCGGAACTGGCGATGGGGTTAGCGGTTAAGCCGTTAAAATATATTGAAATCAAGCCGATGGTACATGTCGACAGTAAAAAACGATCCGAGCTCGAAGCGCAATTGGATGATCAGGGAGTGGGTTACGGTTTCACGGCCGACCTCCTGCCCTATAAAAACGGAGGGGCTTTTCTGGACGCCAGGATTTCCTACGATAAAACCATTCTGACGAATATTCCTTCCGAAACGGGCATCGGTTATCTGAATTCCACATATAAATTTCGCAAATCGGATACCATATACGTTTCGGTCCGCGGGGGAGAAACGGCGAAGCAATTTTACGGCCCGGGCGGGTCCGCTGAAAGTATTACGAAGCAGATCAAGCAGGAAAGGGAGGCGGATTTTATAATTTCCGTAATGCTCCCCGCCAAGCTGCGGTTGAAGTTTGACAGCAACGCATATTTGACGCGATATCTGTATCGCGGAGGCATTGTTAACGACGCGACATCAGCGCAGAGAGATAATTCGGGGCGCGGCGAAGGGTACGAGGTATCATTGGCCGGTTCATTGGAGGAGATGGCCTACGGCGAAGTCGTCTATCGCTGGAGCAACGCCAGCCAGGATTACCAGGGCCTGCAGCTTGACCAGGATACCGATACCGGCGAGATGTCGTTTCACGGAAAGTTAAATCTGACTGAAAACGATACCGTATCGGGCGATCTGGTTCTGGGGGTCGCGTCATTTTCAAATCCCGGCGAAGGATTAACACAGGAAGACTGGGATAAGAAGACGGTATTGCTGAATGGAAAGTATTCTCATATTTTCAGCAGGTTTTTTGCCGGCGGTCTTTCCGGCGCGGTAAGCAGCTTCCACCAGATATATGTCTCCGGGGCGCGATCCGCGAACAACGGTTATAACGATACCTATGTATTGACTCCCTTCGTCATCTGGAGACCTCTCCTCTGGTTGGACGTACATCATAATTTTGATATACAGGCCAATTATATCACTTTTGATTTCGACCGTAAGAAAATCTCGACCAAAAACAGGATTTTCAGGAGAGCCTCCACCAGGACCCGGCTGTTTATTAGGATTTCGGACAACCTTCATATGAATCAGACCTATTATTACCGTTATGAGGATTACGGTCAGTTGATCTGGGACGATGGCTGGCAGCAGGCGGTGAGCTGGGATAGACGCAGGAACGGGCTGGAAACGGAATTTATTTACGATGTTTCCGGAATTGTCGATTTTAAACCGTCTTTCTCCTGGGAAAAAACAGGCAATTATGACCATAGACCGGGAAAGGTCATCGATCCCGATGATGAACCGTCCATAATCAGAACCCTGAGCGAGGAACAGGTCAAGATGATATTCAGGGCCGAACTGATTTTTAAATGGAATGATCGCAGGAATTTCTTTATTAATGTATCTCACAGGTTGAGGAAGTTTAGCGACAGGCCGAGAGAAACCAATGATCTCGTGAGAGTTTCGATGGAGTACCTGTTTTGAGAAACGGATTGTTTTTATTGATCGCGATAGCCGTCCTGCTCGCGGGATGTTTTAAAAACCCGATCTCCACCAGGGATACGGAGGATCCTTTCGGTTCGAGCGGCACCTGGGAAACGCCCCAATCGCCGGAAGTAACTATAAACAACCTCCTTTACGCCTACAATGAAATGATCATTTCGAATTACCAGCTTTGCTTTTCGGATTCCTTTTTCTTTTCTTCCCCCGAGGATTCCATCGACGCTGTAAATGACGGACGCGGGGAGCTTTTCGCCAACTGGAACAGGTCTGTGGAGATTTCCGTAACAAACAATATTTTTGCGACTTACTCAAATGACACCTTATCGAATTTGATATTGACCTTAAGCCCTTCCGCAGATTACAGCGATCAGATTGAGGATTCAACCGCTATACTTCATCGAATATACGATTTGGTGATAATAACAACCAACGAGGATACAAGTTTTGCGACCTCTTATTCCGGGCGGGCAGTGTTCCATTTGTGGGAGGAACAGCTAAACTGGTGGACTATCTATTTATGGGATGATATCCCGGCGGGGACCGGGGATGACTGGGGCGATTTTAAGGCATTATTCAGATGACGGGCAAAATAATAAATATCGCTCTTTCGGTCGGGTTGGGCGTAATCTGCCTGACATGCTCCAATCCCTTCGCGCCGCCGGAGGTCGGTCCGGGAGCGCTCGCCCCGATACTCCCGCAAAATTGCGAGGAATGCCCGGATTCGGTTAACGCTTATGCGGCGCTGTCCAATTTCAAATACGCCTATGAGAATAGAGATATTGACGTTTATGAGAATTGCCTGGATGAGGAATTTGTGTTCATTTATATAGATCAGAATAGATCCGGCGAAATTGAGGAAGTGGAGATCCCCCGCGACGGGGCCTCGGGCGATATATTGCGAACCCGAAGGCTTTTTGAGGCGTTTGACGAAATCAGGCTGAGCACCTGGATCCCCAATCGCCTGGAACCGGAGGGCCCGGAACTCCATGACGGCGAGACCTGGGAAGTCTGGCTGGTAAACTTTCACCTGTCTCTGAGGGATTTGAGCGGAACATATAATTTTCAGCAGTTTGAAGCGAACGGGCTGGCGCTTTATAAAATAAAAGAATCTTATGACGGGTTCTGGCGGATCGTTGTCTGGGAAGATTATTCCTTTACCAATTAAATATGATATCGAATGACAGAATCAGCAGAAAACAAAGGCTGCAGACATTAAAAAATAAAAAAGCCGGAATCGCGCTGGTTCTTGCCCTGATTCTAATATCGCTCGTTATCGGAAAAACCTATAGAACGCAACTTGGAAACCTGCTGGAAAGCTCATACGTCAAGAGCATTCTTCAAAAAAATAGTCGGGATGATTTGGATTCCCTGGTTATTGAAACCGGTCATAGTTTTCGACTGAATAATCCCACCGAAGTGGATTCCGCTTATCAAGATACGGCCGGGATTCGCCGTGTGAGAGTTTTACAGCCCTGGCCGTCCGGCCTGCCGCTTGAATTTTATGCCCGAAAGCTTCAGGAATTGGCCGGAAAATCCGGAATCAACTGCAATTGTGTAATGTTCGGCGGGGATGATTCTCTGGTCTGTGAGCTGATATCGGGGGATTATGCGCGCGCGAAGGTAGTCGCTATTCCGGATAAAAAAACCGGCCTGGAGGGACGTTTCCTGGGGATAATCCTGAAAAATATATATGAGCTGGAAAATCGGGAGATCGTCACTATTGTAAAAAGCAGGATTCCTTTCGGATATCTTGCCGCAATTGACGTTTTCCCGGCCGGCGATATTAAGACACAGTTGCGCTCGGAGTCAGTAACCGCAGTATTAAAAATACCCACGTCTCGAAAAGACCTGGTCAGGTATGATCTTCTCAAAGATGAGGGTAAATCCGATTACCGGGATTCAGCGTTCGATCTGCTGAACCGTTATCCCAATCTCGCTTTTTTGCGTTTTGATAGGTCGGATGATATCGACTATTTATTTATCGAAGCTCTTGTCGATCGGGCGAAGGAAAAAAAGATCGGATATATTTATGAAAACCGCGTTCCCGATAGAATAGACAGCCTGGCCTTTTCAGCCGGCCTGACATTTATAAGTTATTATAAAATATTGGATTACACCGATAAAAACTTAAATGAAATTCAAACCGCTCTGATTACGGAGTTGATTTATTTAGAAGATCCCTGCAAGACCATAATAACGGTTGATATATCGAAAATGCAGATACAAAAAATGATAAGTTTAATGCTATATTTTAATAAAATCGGAATTAACGTATTGAATATTAATAAATTAACCGATTACCCGGAATTTATGATAGAGGATTTATAAATAGTTGACAATATGCAGCATCTTGCAGATCCGGCAGCCTGTTTGAGATGAATGTGTTATCGCTAAGCCAGGTATGGAATCGAACCGCCAATTGTCTTGGAGTCAAGTCCTCCTTCCATTCGAGTTCAAGATAATCGATGTATTCATTTCTTATCCTGGCGTCTTTCATTTTTAGACTGAACTGAACCTGCATATGTAATTTATCGGCAAGTCCATATTTTTCTTGACAATATCCCGGGCCGAATCTATATTTATATCGTAGGGAAGTAAATTACTGACAATTTCTTGGGGCTTCAAGGAAATCAGGTGCTGTAAGCTTTTTGGCGTCCCCAAGTCTTCTAAAAATAACTTCAGTATAGGTTTTAAATGCGCGCTTGTTTTTTAAGGCGCCGGAAATTGGAAAAGATTATTGTAAGGTTATTGGTGATAAAGAAAGTTTTATCGTTATTTTGCGATCTATTATGTAATCGCTTATTGGATCCCATCTATGCTCCTGTCTTTAACCTTGTCGGGGAGAATATAATAATGATTGCGGCGCGAGCGCCGAAGGAACGGGCCGGCGTTTCGCTGCTATGTATGGATAGTTCGATTTTTGGAAAAAATGTTATTTTAGATTATAGGAGATACTAATGCCAGAAGGCTATCGCATACCTGTTAGAAAATCAACAATTGTGTTGTGGGTGTTTTTCCTGGCAATTGCTGTGTTCGGTGTAAAAACGTCGCTGTCGGATCCACCGATAGGTACGTTTTATTATCCTCCGGGGAATGAACCGCCCGGCCCCCCTCCTAACTACAATCAGGTGGATACTTCCTATTTTATGGGAACGCCTGTTATTCCCATGCCGCCGCCCGATTCCGGGGGCGTTTATATCTGGGTCGATTCCACGGGCTGGAACATAGCCAATCATATTTACTCACAGGGGTATTCGTTGGAGCAGTTCCACGGTTCGGTTCTGGCCATGCTTGATTCTCCGCCAGCCCCGGGGGTAAATGTTTTCGCCGATGGCTTTGAAATTTTTGGCGATACCACTGCAAACAGGTGCTATTTGCAGAACGATCGCTGGGGATGGTACCAGTGGTCTGAGAATCTATACGAGATCTGGTGGGATGTTTCGACTCGGGAATGGAAGCAGGGAAGCGGCGACCCGAATGACTTTATGGTTATCAATATTGCCGGATGCGCAATAGATTTTAATGTTTGGTCAAGCGGGCACGGCGGTACGTTCGATACAGACCAGATATATCTGGGCGGCAGTATGGTTCCCTTGAGTAGTGTTCCCGGATTTGTTGATACTTATCCGGGCATCTACGATCCGTACCAGTCTCAGGCCGGACCCGACCCAACGGCCGATCCGAATATTACTATTTTTGCCGCCCTATCGGGCACGGGAACTTCATATAATAAGGATGGTCCGATATTATCGGGACAAACATATCCCTGCGGACAGGTGCTGGGTCAGGATTACGGAGACCGGTTTGTTGGACCATTTGTATATGAAGGCAATGGAGTGCAATTCTCCTCATCCTGTCTTTCCGATCCCTGTGCATCGAACAATCCTCCCGTAGCGAGTTCACCGGTCGATACTTCAATCTTCGTTTGTGGGCTGGATGAGATCTGCCTGGCAGGATTTACCTGCTCGGATCCCGATAACAACCTTCTTTCGGTAGAGGTTACGGGAGGATCTTTAAGCGGAGATACGGTTTGCTTATTTCCGGTTGAGGGGACCAATACGATTACACTGATTTGTACCGATGAATGTGGGGCTGCGGATACGGCCGTTACGGTTGTCACGGTCGATCTCAACGAGCCCCCGGTGGTCAACAGCCCCGACGACACCACGGTGTCTGTCTGCGACTTAAGTCAGATCTGTATCTCGGGATTCACCTACAGCGATGTTGATGGCAATATATCGTCGGTTGATGTCACCGGCGGGACCTTGAACGGAGATACGGTTTGCTTTACTCCGGTTGAGGGAGCCAACGCTATAACTATGATTGTGACCGATGTCTGCGGTGAAGCGGATACGGCCATTACAGTCGTTACGGTCGGTCTCAACGAGCCTCCCGTTGCTGGTAGCCCGAGCGATACCACCATGTTTGTATGCGATTTGAACCAGATATGCATATCGGGATTTACTTACAGCGACGCCGACGGCAATATATCGTCGGTTGATGTCACCGGCGGAACTCTGAACGGAGATACGGTTTGCTTTACTCCGCTTGAGGGAGTCAACACGATCACGATGATTGTGACGGATGTCTGCGGTGAAGCGGACACGGCTATTACGGTCGTTACGGTCGGTCTCAATGAGCCTCCGGTGGCTAATAGTCCCAATGACACCACCATGTTTGTATGCGATTTGAGTCAGATCTGTATTTCGGGATTCACTTACAGTGATGCTGACGGCAATATATCATCGGTTGATGTCACCGGCGGAACTCTGAACGGAGATACGGTTTGCTTTACTCCGCTTGAGGGAGTCAACACGATCACGATGATTGTGACCGATGCCTGCGGAGCGGCGGACACGGCCATTACGGTTGTCACGGTCGGTCTCAATGAGCCCCCGGTCGCCGACAGCCCCAATGACACCACCATGTTTGTTTGCGATTTGAGGCGGCTCTGTATCTCAGGATTCACCTACAGTGATGCTGACGGCAATATATCGTCGGTTGATGTTACCGGCGGGACCCTGAGCCGGGATACGGTTTGCTTCGATCCGGTTGAAGGCGCCAATACTATCACCATGATTGTTACGGATGCCTGCGGTGAAGCCGACACGGCTATTACGGTTGTCACGGTCAATCTCAACGAGCCCCCGGTCGCCGACAGCCCCAACGACACCACCATGTTTGCCTGCGATTTGAGTCAGATCTGCATATCCGGGTTCACCTACAGCGACGCCGACGGCAATATATCATCGGTTGATGTCACCGGCGGAACCTTGAACGGAGATCAGGTCTGCCTTGATCCGTTAATAGGCGCAAATACCATAACCTTAATTGTAACTGATTCGTGCGGAGAAGCGGATACGGCGATAACGGTTGTGAATATCGCGCTTAACACGCCGCCTTACGCCAACGGTCCGGACGATACGACAATGTTTCTGTGCAATCTCGATCAGATATGTCTACCGGGTTTTGATTACGGTGATCCGGATAATAATATTGTCTCCGTTGATATCGTCGGGGGTACTTTAACCGGCGATTCGATATGCTTTATGCCCTTCGTCGGTGTCAATACCGTTTCTTTAATAGTCACCGATGAGTGCGGTGTGGCCGATACTGCGACAACCATCGTAAATGTAGATGTCAATACGGCGCCTTCGGTAAGTTGCCCCGGCGATACTGGCGTTTCCTTCGTATGCGAAGTTTCAGAAATCTGTGTCGGTCCGTTCACCTCAAGCGACCTTGACGACAATTTAGACTCCGCCTATGTTATAACCGACGGATTCAGTGGAACATTCGATGGAACCACGTTCTGCTTTACGCCCAATTCGCGTGCTATTTATCAGATAAAATATGTGGCAGTCGATCTTTGCGGTGAAACTGATACCTGCGCGGTTAACGTCGATGTCCAGATGACAAACGAACCGCCGACGGTTCAGTGCGCGGGAGATACTTCTATAGTGGCATGCGACTTAAGCGATATCTGTATTCCCGGTTTCGGGTACGACGACGCCAACGACAATATAGCGACTGTCGAAGTCAGCACCGGAATCTATGATAATGGCAGCATATGTTTTACTCCGGCAGTGGGCGCAAACACAATCGCTCTGACTGTTACGGATTCATGCGGAATATTCGCGTCATGTACAACTACCGTTACCGTTATAATGAACAGCGCGCCCCAGATAACCTGCATAAACGATACCACCATGGTTGTAGACGATTTAAGCGATATCTGTCTGGGCGGAATCGAAATTACCGATCCCGACAATAATATCGCTTCCATAGACGTTATCGGCGGGAGTCTTGTCGGAGATGAAATCTGCTTTACTCCGATAATAGGGATAAATACACTTACAATTGTTGCGACGGATGACTGCGGCGAAGCCGATACGTGCGAGGTAGACGTTACGGTAGGTTACTGCTCATATTTGCCCGGTGACGCCAACGCCGATTTCAATGTAAACGGCCTGGATATCACAATAATGGTGAACTTCTTCAAGGGCGGACCGCCTTTGCCGGATACCTGTGATTGCAGGCCCGACGTCGCGATCTACCCGTTCTTCGGCGCCGGCGATACTAACGGCGACTGCGCCTTCAACGGTCTTGATGTGACATATCTCTATACTTATCTGACATATATAGTAGATGTTATACTCTATTGCCCTTCCTGCCCGCCCACCGGCGGATGGGTAACATCAGAAGAAAACGGCCAGTTACCGGTAACCGCGAAATTTAAAGAGGGCAAAAGAATAGAATACCCGGGAATTGGAAAACGGTAGAACACCCCGATAATAAACGGTTAACGCCTTCTTTTTGAACTTAATAGGTTTCAGACAGAAGGCGTTTTGTTTCCCGCATTAATTATTGCCTTAAAATCTTAAGTTTTCTATAATGTCTCCTGTGTCTGAGGAAAGATGGAATAAAACGTTACTCTTCTCGATACCTTTCGCGGTGTCGTTTGTTGTCTATCTCAATACCGTTTGCCCGACTGTCTATACCGGGGATTCGGGAGAGCTTTCCGCTACGGCGTTTACATTGGGTATAGCCCATCCTCCGGGGTATCCGCTGCTAATACTGCTCGGCAGGGCTTTTCTAATTTTTCCATTGAGTAACGCGGCCGCTTCATTGAATATATTATCGGCCCTGTTGACGTCAATTTCCGTGGGGATCGCGGCGCTGTTGATACATTCGTTGTTTTTCCTGCCTGAAAATCGGAATAACATTCAGGCTATCCTGATTTCCATCGGCGGCGGTTTGATCTTCGGGTTTTCCAACGTGCTCTGGGCGGCCGCCGTCGGATTCGAGGTTTATTCGCTCGGAATTCTTTTGATCTTATTAACGCTTTTCAGTTTAGAAAAATACGACAAATGCAGGAAATATATATATGTCTTTGCTGCCGTTTATCTGTTCGGATTATCGCTTGCGAATCACCTCTCGGCCGTCTCATTGTTTCCGGCGCTTATTCTACTTATTGTGAAATCAAAACCGGATTTCAAACGGGTTTCATCCCTGGTATTCTTTTTCATACTGGCTTTAACACTGTATTTATATCTTCCTGTCAGGTCCGCGCATAATCCTCTTTTCGATTGGAATCACCCCGCATCGCTGAGTTCCTTTATAGATCATGTAACGGCGCGGCGTTATCAGACATATATCACCGGTTTCGGATTCGAGAACTGGTTTCAGAATATGTGGCGCTCGGTTCGGATTTTGTTGGATCAAAATCCCTTATACATATCGGCATTGGGATTTATCGGACTGTTTGTTCCGGGTAAAATCAAGATAAATTTTAAATTCGTACTGCTTTCAATATTGCTCTTAAACCTGCTTTTATCCGCGTTATATGATATCCCGGATATCGACCAGTATTACCTGCCGTCGATTCTGATTCTGACCTTGGGGCTTTTTTGCTTTCTGGATTTTATCCTGAACCGGTTTAATGAAAGAATAAAATATATCGTAACGGGAGCCCTGGTTATTATATTGGCAATCGGAACATTTTTTAAAAATTATAATTTAAATGACCAGAGCAATAACAACCTTGCCCGCATCTACGGCGAGAATATTCTGAAATCCACGCCGGAAAACGCTTTTTTAATTTCGGTGGGGGATAACTCGAATTCCACCCTGTATTATCTTCGTTACGTTGAAAAGATGAGAACCGATCTGGAGATTTATGATTCGGTCATATCGATAGAGAGACTGAAACACAGGATGAAGGATTTCGATCTGAGAAACGACCTGTCCGGCCCGGATCTTTGCGTATTGTTGGGACGCGCGTATCCGGAAAGAACATACATAGTTAAAGAACATATGCTGGCCAGGGGCAATCCTTTCAATTATAAAAGGATAAATCTGTTCTCCCGGGGTCTTGTATACGGATTTGAGGATAACGAAGCTGATTTGGATTTATGGGAGGATTTGATCATGCCATCCTTTTCGCAGCTTTCGCAGAATCTCGATTTCAAAGGGATGACGATGCTGGTTAACCTGCATCTCTGTTACGGGGAGGATTTATACAGAGCACGGAAAAGGCGGGAAGCGGTGGAACAATACAGGGAGGCGAGGAAGATCGCCGAATCTTCGAGGGAAGCCTCGGTTCACAACTCCCTGGGAATATTCTTCCGCCACGAGGGTTGGCCGGTGCTGGCGCGCAAAGAGTATGAAAACGCGTTGAACGCCGATCATTTGACCGCTAACGAAAAATCCAATATCTATGTCAATCTCGGAAATCTTGAAAAAGACAGCCGGAAAACGGAAAATGCAATTGAATTTTACCTGGAGGCGCTGGACATAGATAATGACAATGTAGAGGCCGAATATAATCTCTTTCTTACCAGGGCTTATGACGAGCTGAACAAGGGGAATTATAAGTCCGCGGCGGAGAATTTTGAAAAAGCGTCAGGTCTGCCGGCCTCAGATCCCCGGATCAATTTGAATCTCGGCGTTATATACGATCGAAATCTTAACGATAGCTCAAAAGCGGTTTTTTATTATAGGAGGTATATAGAGTTATCTCCTGTCTCCGAACGGACGGAGACCGCCGGGAATCGAATAAAAGAGCTTGAAGCAAACCGATGAGATTGATTTCGTAAAAGAAATCGGCGGATTTATTTAATCCGCCGGAGAATGATACATTGTTCCTAAGAAAACTCAACTTATATCCGCGCCGGGAGCGATATCATCATCGGTTGTAACCAAAACCAGCTTCTTCCCGGATTTGGCGGCCAGCAGCATGCCGTTGGATTCGACACCTCTTATTGTAGCCGGCTTGAGATTTGATACAATAACCAGGTTTTTCCCGATTATATCTTCGGGGCTGTAGTATTCGGCGATACCCGCTACGATCTGCCTCGTCTCCGATCCCAGATCGATCTGCAGTTTAAGAAGCTTATCGGCCTTTGGTACCTTCTCGGCTTCCAGGACCCTGGCCGTCCGCAGCTGGACTTTGCCGAATTCCTCAAAACCTATCACACCTTCGGGAAGATCTTCCTCGTCGGGCCCGTTGTCGGCTTCCGCTTGCGGCTTTTGAAGCCGGGGGAATAAACCTTCACCGGGATTGATTGACGTTCCGGGTTTCAGGATACCCCAGGTCAGGTCTCCGGTTGCGTCATCCTGAAGACCGAGTTGATCCCGAATAGATTTGCATTTTTCCGGCATAATAGGAGAAAGCAACCGGGATACAAGCCTCAAGGTCTCGGCGGCATTATACAATACGTCGCCCAGCTTTTCTTTGTTACCTTCTTTAGCGAGAGCCCAGGGTTTGTTTTTCTCGATATACCGGTTGGTAGCCCTGACCAGCTCCAGTATATCCTCCACCGCTTGATTCAGCTTGAATGTTTCGATCTTTTCGCGCGTCGCGGAAATAACCTTTCCGCCACGCCGGGAGAGTTCATTATCGGAACTATCAGTTGACGGCGCGGGAATCAAACCGTCGTTAAACGATTGGATCATCTTTAGAGTTCTCGATAACAGGTTGCCGAGATCATTGGCGAGGTCGGAATTATAGCGCAAAATAAACGATTCCTCGGTATAAGTTGAATCGTGTCCGAGCGTCATCTCTCTCATCAGAAAATACCGGAAAGCATCCACGCCGTATTTATCCGCCAGTTGTAACGGTTTTACCACGTTGCCCAGCGATTTGGACATCTTGGTCTCTCCGACCAGCCACCAGCCGTGCGCGAAAATTGTCCTTGGTTGAGGTATATCCATGGCTTTCAGCATGCAGGGCCAGTACACGGCATGGGTGGTCAGGATATCTTTGCCGATCAGATGCACCGCCGGCCACCAGTTCCGGAAATTTCCGTCATCGGACAGGTACCCGATCGCAGAAATATAATTTATCAGAGCGTCGAACCATACGTAACAGACATACTGCCTGTCGAAAGGCAACTCGATTCCCCAGGAAAGCCGCGCCCTGGGACGCGATATGCAGAGATCACCGAGAGGCTTTTTCAAAAAGCCCAGCACCTCGTTACGTCTGAAATCGGGCTGGACGAATTCCGGATTTTTTTCAATATATTCAATGAGCCAGTTTTGATATTTCGACATTTTAAAAAAGTAGTTCTTCTCCGTAATTTTGGTGACGGGCCTGTTGCAGTCGGGGCAGTTGCCGGCCACCAGGTCCTTTTCCGTCCAGAACCTCTCCTCGTGAACGCAATACCAACCCTCGTATTCGGCGGAGTAGATCTCGCCCTTATCGTAAATCCGCTGGAGAATTTCGGATACGACTTTAATGTGGCGTTCTTCGGTGGTTCTTATGAAATCGTCATTTTTAATATGAAGTTTCCGCCAGGTTTTTTTGAACCGCTGGACCATTTCATCACAATAGTCGAGCGGCTCGCGTTTGTTTTTCACGGCCGCGTTTTGAAGTTTCTGCCCGTGCTCGTCCGTGCCGGTTAAAAAGAAAACGTCCTTCCCGAAAATCCGATGGAATTCCGCGAGCACGTCAGCGAGTATCGTGGTATAGGCATGGCCTATATGCGGTTCGTCGTTAACATAGTAAATCGGGGTTGTTACATAAAATTTATTTTTCATTTCTTAATATCCTCTATCAGTTATAACAATAAGGTTAGCCGTTAAACGATATGATTAAAACAGCCGCATCAAAGGCCTGGTTTTACAGAATGGGCCGCGGACGGCGGGTAATTCCATACGCTTATTATCGTCATCATATCCCGGCATATTACCCTTCGAGTTTCTCCAATTCGGAAGAGTCTTCCTCTCCGGTTTCGGCCGGTTCTTCGCTGATTATCTTGAAATGCCCTCTATTCCTGGCCCTTCTCAGCTCGGCGAGGTTCATTTTTAGCTCTCCGGCTTCGTCCAGGAGAATCCGAATTTCTTCTTTGAAAATATCGGAGCGGATTATTCTCCCGCTGCCTTGATGAGTCATGCATCTCGCGCCAACCCGGGGATACTGAGGGGTAACCTCATCGTAAAAACCAATCTCATATCTCAAACAGCACAACAGCCTTCCGCAATTGCCGGAGAGTTTCTGCGGATTCAACGCCAGATTCTGGCTGCGCGCCATCTGCGTCGTAATGGTGGAAAAATCGTTCAACCAGGCCGAACAGCACTGCCTTTTCCCGCATATACCGTATCCGTCGACCCTCTTCGCCTCGTCTCTGACTCCGATCTGTCTCAATTCTATTCTGGTCCTGTATGTTGCGGCCAGGTCTTTTACCAGCTCCCTGAAATCGACCCTTTTTTCCGCGGTAAAGAAAAAAGTTATTTTGTTGCAGTCAAACTGGTATTCAACGTCAACCAATTTCATTTTGAGTTGGTGCTTATCTATGAAATTCAGGCATTCGTAAAAGGTTTCGGTTTCCTTTTGCCGATTGAACATCATGCGGCCCCTGTCGGAATCGTTTCCCAACCTTATTATTTTCGGCAGTTCGTTTTTTTCTTCGCCGGCATCACCGGGATCTTTAAGTCTTCCGACAACCCGGCCGCAATCCTCGCCCCTCTCCGCATGCACAACGACATAATCGTCTATATTTATCTCCGGCCCACCGGGATTTATGTAAACGCCTTTACGGTTTCCCTTGAATGCCACAATAAATTTTTCCAAAAAATCACCTCTCGTATCAGGGCCTGCCTTTATTAGATTTCCTTAAAATAATCAATCAAGGCAGTTTTAATCTGACCCTTACGGGATTATCGATTGAGTCTGCGCACGAGATATAGAAAAAAATCATTGCCGAATTGACAGAAACATTATTTACAAGGCACGCTTTTCTAACCTCGCCGCAGCATCCTTTCCAAATTTCCAACGATTCAATTTCGGGGACTTTCAATTCCCTCAATTTTTCCTTAATATCGACATTGATAAAATGATTATCAAGCTGATTTTCGTTCAACAGGTAAAGATCGTGAATAATTGATTCCATTATCTCGAAATCCAGACGCATCTCGCCAAATGGATACGCGCCGCCGGTATATACACGATTTATTTCTTCGATAAGCTGTGAAAGATTTTTCCGGGTCAATACTTTTTCGAAAAAAGAAAATATCGTATCCCTCCTGCTTACAAGGTCGCATTGGGCGAGATACAACGCCCTGCCCGGCGAACCGTTGGACATCCTCGCCAGATAAGCGGCCTGATTTTCGGGGACCTCCAGTTTTTTTATAAGATATTCTTCGATATCTTCAATTTTGGCGGGAGGGATTTTTACGATATCCGTGCGTGAAAGTAAGGTGGGCATCAACTGATCCGGATTTGCCGTGGTTAGAATTATATGAGTATTATCCGGCGGTTCCTCTACTACTTTCAGAAACAGGTCGGCCGCGCCAAAAGCCATTTTGTCTATGTTCAGGATGGCCACAACCCGACGTCCGCCCAGCAAGGGTTTTTTAGAGAGAGCCAGGATAAGATCTTTTATTACTTCAACCGGTATATTTTCCTTTTTTTCGAAATCGACGATGGCGAAAGGATTCTCGAGCCGCGCCGAAATATAATTGTCGATTTCGTCTCTGGTATCGTCGGAATACCTGGCGTTTGACGAAACCGGGTCCGAAAATGAGAAAACCGTATTTTTCCTGGATTCCGGCCTGATCCTGGGGAAAGGAAATACAAATAGAAAGTCGGGATGCTGAAGGTTATAGACACTTTTGCAGCCGAAACATTTCCCACAGGCTGTCAGTGAATCACAGAGAAGGGCGGCGGCCGTGTCCATAACCAGTTTGAATTTCCCGATACCGTCCTTTCCGATCAGGAGAATGGATTGGTTTAAATCCTCGTCTTTCACCAGCGATTTCAGCCTTTTTGAGATATTTTTAAGATGATTATCCATTATCGCAGCCATTTTACGGGATCCAATGATTCTTTCTTGAGCCGAAGTTCAAAATGCAATGTGGAACCGTCAACGGACCCCAGATCTCCTATCTTGGCGATTGTCTCTCCGGCTTTCACCATGTCGCCGGTCTCAACGTAAATATCGATAAGATTCGCGTATAATGTATAGTATCCATCGCCATGGTCGATAATGATAAATTGGCCGTATCCCCTGAGCCAGCTTACATAAATTACCGTTCCCGTGGCGGCGGCCGATACGTTTGATCCCGACAGACCCTTGATATCGATCCCCGGGTTTGTTAATCTTATCCCTCTTTTATCTTTAACAGATCCGAAGGGCCTGACGATTTTTCCCTGAACGGGCCAGATCAGGTTACCCTTTTCGTTCGCCAGGCCGGGGAGTTCCGTATAAGCCGCTTCATCAGCGGTTTTCCCATCCAGGTTGGCGATTATTTCCGAGACCGCGGCCGCGTCATCCTCCAGGCTCGATATCGCTTTTGCGACTTCGGATTTATCGCCCCGGATTTTATCCAGAAGTTCTTTGCGAATGGAAAGGGAAGTTTTACGTAACTGCAATTCATCGCGGTAGTCCTCTTCGAGATTATCCAGAAGCCGCTTTTCGTTTTTCATCTGGTTCAGTTCCGATTCGATTTTTTGCGAGATCG
>CBFCYP010000013.1:0-35077 GCA_965602185.1 uncultured bacterium | reverse complement strand
GCAAAACTGGAGGGGGGAGGATTCGAACCTCCGAAGGCTGAGCCGACAGATTTACAGTCTGTTCCCTTTGGCCGCTCGGGAACCCCTCCGGAATATTATAAGCCAAAGCCGGAGAACGGATTTGAACCGCCGACCGGCTGATTACAAATCAGCTGCTCTACCAACTGAGCTACTCCGGCACAATTATCAAAGAACAAAAACCCGAAAAACAAGGTTTCGAACGGACGTCAATATATATTCGAGATATCGACAAGTCAAGTTGCATTATTAATTTATGTTGATCCAAATTGAACCCGGATGTTGTTTATTTATCGGCAAAAGCCACCAGCCTGGCGGCATCACGATAACGATATCCGTTTGAGGGAGCTCCGAGGATTACCGCCGCCAACTTTCGATCCCCACTCTCGACCCCGAGCGCAAGACAATACCCGGAATCCCTAATATAGCCGGTTTTTCCTCCAAATACGTCCTCTCTAACATAAAGAAAACGATTAGTATTGTAGGCCACATACTGTTTATCATTGTTCAAAGCCTTATAGGTATGGAATCGTTTGGATATAACATCGGAAATCAGGTCATCCTGCAAAGCTTCTCTGAATATAACGGCGAATTCAGACGCCGTCGAAACATTTCCGTCATCAAGCCCGCTCGGTTCCCTAAACCGCGTCTTTGTCAAATTGAACTCAGCCGCCAGTTCATTCATTTTGCCCGCAAATTCGTCGTCCGAAAAGCCGGTGGATCTCGCGATCACCCTGGCGGCGACATTATCCGATGAAATCAACATGAGATGAAAAAGATCGAAAAGAGTCAACTTCTGGCCGGAGTAGAGCCTGGTTCTTCCGGCGTTGCGTCTGTCTTCAGGAGTAACCGTGGCGATTTCAAGAAGATCGGGAGAGGTTTTCAGAAATACCATCGCCGTAACCAATTTGGTCAAGCTCGCTATCGGTCTTATATTATCCTCATTTTTACCGGTTAAAATAATTCCACTTTCAAGATCGACGAGCACCGCCGATTTGGCTTTGAGCCGTGGGCCGGATGATGGATCCAGCTTATCGAGAATCCTCTCGATTACGCCCGGATCCTCTTCAAATCGGATAGACGGGCTTTTATGGTTGGTCGCGATCGCCTTATACGTTGCCGATATCGCCCAGATTGCCAGCAAATAGAACAAGAGTTTTTTCATGATATTATTCACTACGACAATTCCGTCTGCATTATCTCCATCATCATCCTGGCGTTTCTTACAGCCTGGCCCAGGTGGCAGTTGTTAAAAAACAGATATATTTTATCCGTCCTGGATCTCAATTTATCTATTTTCTTCTTCCAGTTCAACAATTCTTCTCTGGAATAAAGATAATCATACCTGTCTCCCCTGCCCCCCCACCAATTATCGGAATTCCGACCGTGAAACCTTACATATCCGGTATTTGTGGTGGCCTCGGCCCGGGACGGATAGAGGCCGGACAGTTCCGGCTCATCAACCGAGCAGATGCCTATTTCATTCGATATAAATGACTCTAATATATCCGGTCGATCCCAGCTTTTATGACGGAACTCGACAAATAAAGGTCCCTCGGAAAAATAATTCTTACCATCCAGAATATATCTCAAATTCGGCTCCGAATATTTAAAGCTATATGGGAACTGGGCCAGATAGCCGCGAAATTTGCCGGATTCCACAACCGGCTTGATCGATTGATTATATTCCGCCGCCTTTTCCTCCAAATCTTTTCTGTCATGGGTAAAACTTCTGTGCGTCTTTATTATAAATTCAAATTCATCTCCCACCTTCTTTGCTATATTGTAAAATACTGCCGGATGCGGAATTCTATAATAGGTGGAATTTATCTCCACGGCGTTGAAATGCTCTTTATAGTAATCCAGTCTCTTACCTTTGGGCAAATCCGGGGGATAGAACACCGTCTGCCAGTCGTCAAACGAATATCCCGATGTTCCTATAACAATCTCAGCCTGTTTTGCCATCTTTTTTTATTTGCTGGAAACGCGACGCGCCGCACCTGGGGCACACCCATTTCCGCCTCTTATGATAAACCCTCTTTTGCTCCACCATCTTTGCCTTGCACCTTCGGCAATACATTCTATTCTCTTCTATACGTTTAGAACAGGCGGCATATTGGCCGCGTTATTTCAACGCCATCACAACATTCGTTATTTTGCCGGCTTCGACCACGGTTTTTATTACGGATTTTTTTTCGTCCGATTCGACAGATAAAACGTAGCTTCCTTCCGGCACATCTCCAATAATGAAATTCTCATTATACGCTTCATCGGGATGAACTTTGTCCTGATAAGTCTCCGCGAACGAAAATGGCGATTCCGTTGGAACGGGTTTGGTAACGCCGTATACTCTGACGCCTGGTACATAATCTCCAACCTCATCAACTACCTTACCGACAATCGTACCGGTTCCAGGAAGCGGCTCGATCCATAACTCCGAATTGCGGGTGTGGCTCTCCCTGTTGGAATCGTCCAGTTTCGAAAGGGATACCTCGAAATGGAGATGCTCATTGGTTACATTCCCCTTTTTTCCAATAGAACCGATGATGTTTCCTCGCCTGACTACGTCTCCCACTTTTTTAAATATATCGTGTTGATGATGGTAATGAGCATAGACGTAAAAATCTCCCTCTCTGCGGTTGCACTTCAATACCGAATGCCCGATCTCTCTATCGATATAGACTATTATCCCGTCGTCTACCGCCAGAAGCGGAGTGCCCTCCGGAGCGTTATATTCGTTGCCCTGGTGCTGCCTGAAATTTCCGCCCATAGTAGAACCGTACAGGTATGTCTGGTCTTTCAGGTTTTGATCATCAGGACGGACCGGCCGGAGCATCCATTGATGTTTGGACTCTTCGGTCACTGTGAACTCCTTATGGACTTCGGGTTCCTCAATAATCTCGGCCGGACCTGTTTCCAGCCTGAATAAGCCCGTATTGGTACCGGCGAGAACGTGGCCGTCATCGGTAATCCCGATACGGTTTACACCACCCCGCGGTAACCCGTTTTCATAATTATATACTTTCCAGCTTTTGCTTTTCATATTGTATGCCGCTATTTCTTTATAGGTGGCGATCCAGAGATTCTGATCGCCGTTCATAACCAGATCACGTACATACCGGCTTGTTAAATATTCGGTGCCTAACGGTTCCCATGTTTTTCCACCGTTTTTGGAGTAAAACAGACCGTCATCACAACCCGCGAACAGCTTTTCCCCGGAAAACTCCACCGCCCTGACTTTGCAGGCCGGAACATGTTCAGCGGTATACTTCTGGTTCGGTGACATGGCTATCCAGGTTTTGCCGCCGTCGCGTGACAGCGAAAAGCCATGCAACGTTCCCAGGGCCATATTATTGTCTCTAATTTTCATGTCATAAATATACTGGGACCCGATCCCATCGCTCTCATCCAGGGAGTTCCACTCATTTATGTCTTCGAAAATTATCAATCCGTCGGCGGTGGGGACATATTTTTTACCATTTATTATTTTGGCATCAACCGTGTAAAGATATTCGATACCGAAATAGTTATAACCGTAACGTTCCCAATTTTTGCCGTTATCTGTCGAGATATTCAAACCGTCGCCAAGCGTCGCCAGAATGATATATTCTCCGTTCCAGTCTCCGCCCAGAATGAAATTCCATGATAATCCATTTCCTGTATCGAAAACCGCCCAACTTTCACCGTTGTTATCGCTGAAGAGGGCTCCTTTGCCGAAGGTGCCTATCAAAATCGAACCTCCTCCGGAATCGACACTCAGTATATGAGAATCCGAATAACCTTCCGGCAGGCTGTATCTTTTCCAGTTGTTCACTTCATCCTTCGAGCAGGACGAAATCGCCACCGACAAGAGTAAAACCGCTATTATCTTTTTCATTACCCGCTCCCATCATGTTGAAATTTATTATCTAAAATAAAAGGTGTATTTCAGGAAATCAACCCCAACCAGTCTTTCATTAAAAACGTCAATCGCCCGATAAGCAGGGAAATACGGGCCATGACCGTATATCCGAAGGTGGCGCCGAAAAATATCATGAGATAGAACGTGCCCAGTCGCGTTATTTTCCCGAAAGCGCCTTTTTGTTCTTTGGAGAAGAAGAAATAAAATAGTGTTGAGATCAAACCTACAAGGATGACCAGGGCATTCACAAAAGCCCAGAACGAGTCAATATGTAGAAACGGCCTGATGGTGGCGTCTATCTGTCTTAAGATATAGGACTGCATATTGGCGGGTATGGACGCTCCCGCCCCGAAACCGATATATAGGGCCAGGGCCACCCGCGACATCCAGGCATACCTGGGAACAAACCTGGCGAACATCAAAAGGCCCAGGGCCACCGGAATCAATATCCATATAAACGAGATTATCGAGCCGAATCCTCCGGATCCAAACATTACCAAAAGACCCTCGCCAACCGGCTCGAAAGCTTTCGGAATTAGAGTGGTATCAAAAGTGGTTACCAGCAGAAAGCCCACGGATATTCCGATCAAAAGACTCTCGGAGAATCTGTAAATGGGATTATCCTTATAGAGAAAGGAATATATGGCCAGGGTCAGTAATGATGCTATCCAGATACCGATGCCCTCGGATGTAAACAGAGAAACACAGACTAAACCGGAATCCAAATCACTTACCTCTTCTTCTCATAATAAAGGCGACATTACCGATTATTATAAACCCGATCATAACCAGGTGGGCGATCGACTGCGCGTCCATACCCCGGACCGCCCTCCCCGGCGTCTTTATCAACTTCTCATACTCCGCCGCCCCTTTTAATCCCGCCACCATACCGATCATCTGGCCGGAATCGATAAAGGGGATAAACGTAGTGGCCATAACCGCGGTCAGTCCGGCGACGACCTTGACCTTAAAGCGGGCATTGGCATAATTTACCCAGTACACCGGTGTATCATCATCGGTTATGGAAAGCACCATTTCGATATCGTTATAATTATTTATCCCCTTCATCAGGGGCAATTCACCAATGGGGATTCCCTCGTCATCCTTAGGGAAAACGCGTTCGAATGAGGTACCCAGGCCCAGAATCGCGGCGGTTATCTCCGGCCTGAAACCAAGAAATACGAAGTCGGTACCTTCCGTTTTATTGAATTCCCCTGCAGTCCGCCTGATATTCTGCCTGCCGATACCCGTACCCTCGGCCCTCAAGGCCATGCCGATCACCCTGATATCTTTCCTGAACAGGTGCCGCAGGATGGCGTCGGACATCGGCAGCATTTCCGGAAGAGTGCCGGTATCATGATCGTAGGAAACCAGCACGATATCTCCCGGCTCCAGGCCTTCAATATAATCATACACTTTTTTCACGTCATCGGTGACGCTTACCGGCAAACCGATCTTGACCAGAAGCGGCAATGCTACGCCAAGAAACATAAAGAGAAAGATAATCCTGCGATCGATGGTTTTCGCTTTTTCCCAGATACTCATCTTATTCTTTCCCCAGGTATGTCCTTTCGACCCCCAGAATAACTCTTAAGGAAACGGCGATAGTGCCCAGGCCAACCCCGATAAATATCCCCCGTCTCGCGGTCATGGAGGGGTTCATCAATATCCAGTTGGCGATATCGGAAAAAGGAGGAATTGAATTACCTATTGATGCAATGCCAAACATTATCATAACCGCTGAAAACAGAAGCAGGAAGGCTTCAAGATTCCTTGCCACAAAACCGCGGTACGCCGCCGAGGCCACGAAAAACGCGAGTAGGGAAAAAACGGTGGCCTGCATGGGAGCCATCAAGTTATTGAAAACCCACATAAAGGGGCTGTGATCTCCCCGTCCCCAGACAAACCCCAGAAATGCCATCATGAGCAGGGAGGAAACGGTGACCAGATTAAAAAACCATCCGCTCTGGCGGCGTGATACCCTTGACAGGTGATATCTGATAAGACCCACCACCCCTACTATCAGCGCGAAGGCATAGATAATCTGAACCCAGTTGGTAATTTCGTTATATGCCTGAGTCGAAAGATTTGACGGCACAAAGAATTGGGCAAGCATAATTGTGCCAAAAGCAAAACAGACCAATATCGGAAATGTTCGTCTCATTTCAGCCCGTCAAAAAAAGATTTACGAACCATTCCTGGTTCAAAAGCCCGACCACGGCTCCGAATAAAATCATAATAATTATAATAACCTTCAGGTAATCGGATCCCTTAAGGGTGCCCACCACCTGCGGGTCTCCCGATAAGTACCCGGAAGCCGCGAATAATTCTTCGCCGATGAGCACGAAATCGCAGGCCACGATAAAAAACGCCATCTGGATGGAGGAATCGGTACCGGCTATTTGTATAGCCCCGATGGAATTCCCGGTTTCCGCCAGGATCAGCGATTCCGCCTCGAAAGTTCCGAAAAACAGGTTGGTGGCGGGACGTTCCCGCATCATGATGCCATCCACCGCGGCGGCATAGCCGAATTGGCTGTCGGTTACGAAGTATATATTATCGGGATTGTACAGATCAGCGTGCCCGGCCCTGGTATACCCTTCCCTGGCCACCTCCTGTGCTACCGCTGTCACCACCGGATCGTTGTTGGGAAAAATCAGAGGCGTTCCATACGACGCTACCTTTTCAGCCACCGATCCGAGTATATTCATGCTGGCGATAGACGCCGGCCTTTCCATTTTCCCGCGTCCCGAGGAATACAGGATAGGCTTGCCCATTTCGGTAGCCCTTCCGATGGCTTCATCCATGGCGTCAAGCCCGGCTATGGGCCTTAAATAAAGGTTCTTGCCCTTCCGGCCCAGGACAATGAACAATCCCACGAATGCGCCGGTAATTAATATACCTATAAGCACATTGGTCCTGGACGTGTTGTACCAGTTTTCGACAGGAGCCACGGGACCCGCGATGTTTGATTCCCACGAAATTGTGGAGTCGGAATATGCCAGCTTATAATAATAATTTTGCCCGGTTTCCAGATTTTCATCGATTTTTTTTTGCGACGGATCGAGCCGGGAGACAATATCGACCCTAATATACTCGCCGTCGGCCTCCCCGGATCTTAAAAGAGAATAGGTTTCGGGATCAACGGACTGCAATTCGTCGGGAGGTAAAGGATCCCATCCTATAACAAGCCTGGTTCCGTCGTCATCGGGCTGATCGGAAACATACAGCTCAAACGCGGATAATTGCGTGTATAGCAACGCGAAAAAAATCAAGATGATGAAAAGGCGCTTCATACCGGCATGATTCTACGAGCATCCCGATAAACTGTCAAGCCCAATAAATCTCCGGGCATAATTGAGATTCAAACGTTCTTGACATCATGCTCTAACCTGAGATAGAATCAGGGCATGAAGTGGTTTTACATAATCCCGGCCCTCTTTACATTTGGCTGCTCCGGAAACGATAATGAATCCGAGACTATCCGCTTTTGGCAGTTCTGGTCCGATATCAACACCAAGCCTGTTGTAGAAAAAATCGTGAGGGATTTCGAAAAGGAAAATCCCGGCGTGAAGGTTAAGATCACCGATCTCACCTGGGCTAACGGCCATGATAAGCTGGTAATCTCCTTCGCCGCCAAGGATCCCCCCGACATAATGGAACTCGGTTCGGACTGGATCGCGGAGTTCGCTTCGGAGGGTCTTTTGGCTGATTTCCAATCCGATCTCTCCCCCAATTATCTCGCCCCGGCAGAATGGCGGGGCGATCTCTATGCTCTACCCTGGCTGCTGGCATCGAGAATATTTTATTTCAACCTCGATTTACTGGATAAGGCTGGCGTCGGAATGCCGGAAAACTGGGATGAACTTTTCGCGGCCTGCGAAAAAATCGACGCTTTGGGGGAGGATTATTTCGGGTTCGGATGCAACTCCGCCGAAAAACACCGGTTATATAAAAAATACCTGCCTTTTCTATGGAGCAACGGCGGTCGGATTTTAAGCCCTGACGGTAAATCCTGCGAACTGGATTCGCAAAACGCTATTGAAGCGCTCGAATTTTACCTGAGTTTATGTGATTGCGGCGCTATCGAAAGCCAGAGGAGATTGGAAGAGTATTTTATTGACGGCAAGCTGGGATTTATTATCTCCGGGGGCTGGCTCTTGAACAAGCTGGCGCGATCCGATCCCGACTTCGAATACAAACTTGTCCCCATAATGAAGACCGATGGCGGAACCGGAACTTCGTTCTTTGGCGGTGAGTATATCGCGGTCAACGCCAAATCGAAGAACCTAGAAACCGCCAAAAGGCTGGCTGAATTTGTCGTTAAAAAAGAGAACTCTCAAGCTTTATGCAAAGCCGCCGGGTTTGGATTCCCTCCCTATCCCGGCCTGGAGATAGAAGATCCGATAAAAAAGGTCCTCGCCTTTCAGCTTGAAAATTCCAGATCCTCTCCGGCCACCCCTTTATGGGTTTATATCGAGCAGGATATAGAGGACGCCATCGAGGCCGCCATGTACGGCCATGGCAGCGCAGAGGAGATTCTGATAAAAGCGACAAAGACAATCGATGGCAAACTGAAATCGGAAGGCTATGCGGACTAAGAATAAAATTCTGCTGTTTACGTTACCTTGGATTTTATACCTGGCTGTTTTCTGGCTGTATCCGATTATTTATTCATTTTATTTATCCCTGACCGATTTCCGGCTGCTTCAAGGTTCTGGCGCCTTTATGGGTTTTAAGAATTATACCGATCTTCTTTCAGATCCGGTTTTTCTGACAGCTCTTAAAAATACATTTTATTTCGTTTTCGGTACTATTCCGGTTACCACCGTGCTGGCCCTGATTTTCGCGCTTCTGATCGCCGAAAAAATCCCCGGACACAAGATTTTCCAGGCCACCTATTTTATTCCGTCAATTACGGCCATGGTGGTGATCGCATTGATATTCTACAATCTCTATTCCCGCGGAGGATATATATTTTCTCTTTGCAGTCTAATTGGTCTTTCGCCACCCGAAAACGGTTTTTTACAGTCGGAAAAGACGGCGCTTCTTTCGATTATGGCCATGGATGTGTGGGTCGCTATCGGCTATTACGTGTTAATTTTTCTCGCGGGAATCAAATCCATTCCCACGGAACTGTACGAAGCCGCCCGTGTCGACGGCGCCGGGTTTTTCAGGCGAAGTATGAGTATTACAATTCCGCTTTTGAAATCGACCTTCGCGTTCGTCATCGTGCTTAATACCATAAGGTCGTTCCAGATATTCGTGGAAATATTCGTTATGACCTCGGGGCGGCCGTTTAACTCGACTCTTACCGCCGTATTTTTTATATTCGAAAGAGGAATCAGTCGGGGAAGTATCGGATACGCGTCTGCGGCGGCCTATATTCTCTTCGTTATACTGGTGATATTCTCATTGATACAATTTAAGCTCATTAATATCAGGAAGACGGCATGAAGAAGGCTGTCAGGTTCTGGATAGTCCCGGCATTTCTTACGGCAGTGCTTATAATAATGATATTCCCCATGATATATATGATCCTTCTCTCATTCCAGGAACCGGGGACATTTTCATTAAGCCTGAAAAATTTCGGCCTTACGCTGAAGAACTATTCTGTAGTGTTTAAATCGAACAATTTCGGGATCTATTTTTTCAACTCGGCCTTCGTGGCCATAGTTGTAACGGCCGGGAATATTATACTGTGCGCCCTGATAGGCTATGGTTTGTCTCGAGGCCCGAGAAAAATAACCTGGCCGATATTCATGTCGGCGGTGGCGATGTTGATGATCCCGGTTCATGTGCTCATACTTCCGATTTTCCAGATGATGCTCAAATTCGGATGGTTCGATACGTATCTCGCTCTTATAGTCCCCTGGCTGGTTTCGCCGCTTGGCGTATTTTTAATGAAGCAGTATATCGACGGCTTGCCGACAGAACTGGAGGACGCAGCCCGGGTGGACGGCGCCGGCGAGATTTCTATATTTTTCAAAATAATCTTTCCCTTATGCAAACCGGCGCTGGCGGTGCTCTCTGTCCAGATCTTCCTGACCACCTGGAACTCATTTCTGTTTCCCAAAATTCTTACTAATTCCAGCGAAATGTATACCTTGCCGGTGGGGCTGGCGTTGATGCAGGACCCCCGTTCCAGCGATTGGCCGGTGACCATGGCCGGTTCGACAGTAGCCGCACTGCCGGTCATTATATTCTTTTTAATATTTCAAAAGCGGATAACCGAGGGTATTACCGCCGGAGCTTTGAAACAGTAGAATACTATCTGCTTAACTTCAAATAATCTTTGATACCTTCCATAATCGCTTTGGCGCATTTTCTCTGGTAGCTGTCGGTTTTTAGCATTGCTTCCTGCTCCGGAATCATCATAAAGGCGCATTCAACCAGAACAGCGGGAAGCTCCGGCGGCCTGGTCAGCACCAGGTTGCCATAGTATAAACCGTGATCTGGTAACTTCGTCTTTTTTAACATACGATTATGAATCGCTTCGGCCAACGGTTTTGAGTGCAGATGATAGTAATAAACCGAAACTCCGTTATTTGCGAATGGATTTACGCCATCGGGTAAGGCGTTGTTATGAATTGATACAAGGATATCCGCGTCCCATTTGACCGCGATTTTCGGACGGTCATACAGCGGAATATGTTCATGCCCGTACCGTGTCATTATAACCTCGGCGCCGTCTTCCAGAAGCATTTCCCTGAGTTCATGCGCGATCCAGAGGTTGGCGTCTTTTTCTTTCAAGCCCGTCGGCCCGACGGCCCCGCTGTCATGCGAATGCCCGGGATCGATCGCTATTCTCACTCCCTTAAAAGGTTTATACGGCCAGCGTCTTAATTTCGGATTTTTCTTAATCCTGAAAATAAAATCGTTATCAACATAGAACGCCTTATATCCTCCCATGATATTCCTGGTCAATTCAACCGTAATTCGAAAAATATCATCCCGGGGCTGCGACCATCTGACGATTTTTACAGGCTCGCCTGAGGTGTTATATCTGATCCAGTCGACATCGCCGGTAACACCGAAAATATCAATGTCGATAGACAATGTAGCTTGCGATTCCGCCACCTCGTACGGTAGCTTGTTTCCCACATTGCAGGACAATTCAATATAATCATCGGTTTCATTAACAGTTATATATGAAACCCTGCCTGATGGCATTTCGGAACCCGCGGGCAATATTGTTACGCTGTCGATATTAGTATATCCGGTTATCCCCCGCCCCAGGCGCAATTTGTAATAGTCCCTTTCAGCGCCGGTAACCTGTACTTTTATGCCGGGCGGCAAATACAGAAGCTTATAGCCTTTTCTTACTCCGGTCCGAATAATATGAGATGTACCCGATAACTCTCCGATTACGGGTGGAAACTCCGGCATCACCGTCAGGATATTGCCCGTTGATCGGCGTCTTATATTTTGCGAATATATTACGGACTTCCCGGCCGGATTGAACCAATAAACCACCGCGTGGTTACCGATGTCCCCGTCATTCAAGCGACAATAACCTGCATAGGTGACCAGATCTGATTGATAATCGCATCTTGCCCTAACATCGCCGAATACACTTATTGGATTTTGATATTCGTCCTGATGCACCTCATACATTACGACAGAATCGGAATCGTCGATTTTGAACCATCCGATACCGCCTCCCGGAGCTATAAATGAAAAACGAAAAATATCGCCGACGGAGTAAACGATATCCGAATCGGGGTTGAGCGTATTAGGGATCACCGGCCGGAGCCCCATATCAATTAATTCGGCGGGACCCACCTGGACAGGCCATGCAATCATGGCCGTATCCGTTTTCCCAAACGCTATAATATTGAATTGAAATTGCCCTGGTTGAACAGGCAAGAATCCCAGCCAGCCGCCGTCTTCATGAACCTCCACGGCGCTTCCGTTTATATTTATCTCGGAACCCGGGGTAACATTACCAAAAATAAAGGTCGAATCAACGGCGGGTAACTGCTGGTCGGAACGCGGATATATAACATTTAGATCGATTTCCGCGAACGGAACCGAATATACTAATAAAAGAATGATTAATACAATCTTGTATCTCATTATCTTTTCACAACGCCGAGACCGGGCCCATCAGGCAGCTTTATATAACCGTTCTCGATTTCGACGCCCCTAAAAGGATCATCCGAGATCAATATATTACCGTCGAGATCGGCGTAATCAACCAGGGACGCTATCTGGGCCGCGGCGGTGATTCCCACCGAAGTCTCCACCATGCATCCGATCATAACCTTCATTTTATGCGCCCGCGCAACCGATATCATTTTCATAGCCTCGCGCACCCCCCCCGATTTCGAAAGCTTGATATTTATCCCGTCGGCCAGACCGACATATTTGGGAATATCGGTCGATCTGAAAACGCCTTCATCTACAATTATCGGCAGCTCCGTCTTCGAGCGTAATATCTTAAATCCGTCGAAATCATCCCGGTGCAGGGGCTGTTCTATAAATTCAACGTCGAGTTTTTCCAGTTCCCTTATTTTGGAAATCGCTTCCTTGACATTCCATCCCTCGTTCGCGTCAACCCTTATTTTCGCTTTGGTGGCGTCTCTCACCGCTTCAATCATCTCGATATCGCCGGGAACTCCCACTTTCACTTTATATACATGGTACCCCTTATTCTCCTCGGTTTGCTTTTTCATCGACTCGGGATCGGAAATAGATATGGTAAAGGAGGTTGGCAGATCGGTTCGGGGAGTTATTCCGAAGAATTTATACAACGGTATTCCCAGTTTCTTTCCCGCCAGATCATGCATTGCCATATCTATGGCGGCTTTGGCGCTGTAGTTAAACGCTCCCACCCTTTCAAGATCGAAAGACAGCTTCTCCAACTGAAAGGGATCTATATCAATTTTTTCAGCCGCCTTATTGACAAAAATTTTCACCGTATTCAAATCTTCACCGTAATAATGCACCGGTGACGCTTCCCCTATCCCCTCATCGATATTGACTATCAAAACCTGCATAACGTCCCTGGCGCCATGTGTGGTCCTGAACGTATTTATCAGGTGAATATCGTATTCTTCGATCTTTATCTTCATCGTTTAACTCCCGGTTCTTTAAATACCAGCTCTTTCCTGTCGGCGTCGAGTATAGCCTTGACGCCGATCGGTATAGTAATCTTTTCTTTTCCGTGCCCGCAAGGAAAACCGTAAATTATGGGTTTGTTGATTCGAGCAAAATAATCTTTTATAACCTGTTTAACATTCCAGCCAACCATGCCGCCGAATTTCGGCTCGGTGCGGGTGAACTCGCCTATAACATATCCGGACGCCTCCCCAAAATCCGTGGTTTGCATAAGCTGCGAAAGATAACCGTCGGTTCTATATGGTTCTTCCTCGGTATCCTCGAAAAATACAATCCTGTTCTTAAAAGAAGGAAGAAATCCGGTGCCGATCAATTTCGTCATCAGGCACAAATTGCCGCCGACCATTCTACCCCTGGCGATTCCGCCTTTGATTACTTTTATTTTATAAGTCGGCGGGATATCGATTCCGGCCTTATCAAAATTCCCCGACAGCATATTGAAAAAGTTATGCTCCGTATACGGTTTTACCGCCTTTCCGAATTCTATGGCCGCCATAGGGCCATGGAAGGTAACCAGATCGCATTTTTTATAAATCGAAAGCAGCAGTACGGTAATGTCTGAATAACCGATAAATATTTTCGGATTTTTCTTAATGATTTCAAAATCGATAAAAGGCAGAAGCCGTAACGCGCCATAGCCACCCCGGGCGCACAATACGGCATCTATTGTATCATCCGCGAATGCGTCGGCCAGGGCCTCGGCCCGGGATCTGTCATTCCCCGCCAGATAACCGAGTTTTCGCCTGGCCTGGGGATATATCTTTACCTTATAGCCCGCCTTTTCAAAAAACCGCTTGCCTTTGTTCAGTCGTTCAGGATCAGGCGGTCCGGCCGGAGCGATAAAGGCTATTTTCGATCCCTTTTCCAGTTTTCGCGGTTTTGCAATCATAGCCACAAATGGTACGCCACACCGGTGTGACCGATCCAGGCTTTTTCAAGCTCTTTTCTGGGATATGTTATAATTCCGTCGTCCACTCCGTGGCCCGCGGGATCGTTACAGATAACGCTGTCCGGTCCGTCAAAACCGATTACCACTACCAGATGCCCGTTTTCCGCTGAATGAATAGGGGAATTCGGAAGTCCGTCATAATTATATTTAATACTTATCACCACCGGTTTACCATTTGATACTTCATCATAAATTTCATCGAATCCGCAATGTCGGGCCACCCAGGTTCTGCTCAATCCCGCCGCGAACGCGGCCTGGACATTATAAGGCCAGTTGCCGAATATTTCGTTTCCGTAATCGTATGTTGTCCAGGCGAAAACATCCGGGTCGATTCCGGGAATATGATAATTTAATACCATACTAACGGACGTCGGCGAGCAAGCCCCGCCCTCTTTATTTGCTTCAAGCGATCTCTGGGTAATATAGGGCACCGATAGTTTTACCATACCATAATCTATTTCGTCACGTTTCGAACGATATTTCCCGTATTCTCGCCAGGTCGGAGTATCGTTGGAAAATGATAAGGTAAGCCGCCTTAAAAACGCCAATTCGTCATTCTCTTTTCCCGAATAATCTACAATAATCCGGGCGTACTTCATCGGTTCTTGAAGATCGAGAACATCTACGTTCACCCCGCCGATCCCCTCAATCGATTTTTCTACCCCCGATTTTTTATAACTGCTGTCGCCCCAGGATAAATAATCGAAACGGTACCATCGTATGCTGTCTTCTGAAACCTCCAGATCAAAATTAAATTGACCTTGTTTTTCCTGATATCGAATATTCCAGGATAATATCACCTGATCGAATTCAAATCCCGGAGTAACAGGAAAAGTTACCAGACTTGATTTGGCGTCATTGTCAAATACCACGGCGGCGCTATCGCCATTTATGAAACAGTTATCAAGATCGCATTTCTCCCAATCCTCTACTGTTTCAATGAATATAACTTCATGAAGAGGCGTATCCGAATGAGTTTGATCTTTGATTATCATCAACATAATGATAGCGGCGCAAAACAATGCCAAAATTATAACGCCCTTAATTATATTCACCCGGATACTCCCAGAGATATAACTCTTCGAGCCACAATAAAATTCTTAACAAGATACTCGCTGTAAATCGGCCTTTCGGGATCGAGGCTGTTATAAGCCACGCCGCCGTTGCTCGAACTGGAATGTATGAATTCCCGTTTGGAGACAGCCAGAGCCACGTGCCTCGGAAAAAACAAAAGATCCCCATTTCGGATACTTTTGCGATCAATTTTAATTCCGCAATTGATCTGGTCCTTGGTATCGCGCGGAAGCTCCCATCCGAATCTTCTCATTATGGTTTGTACAAAACCGGAGCAGTCAATACCGAAAAATGAACGGCCGCCCCATAAGTAGGGCGCGCTCAGGAATTTTTCCGCTTCGTTTTTGATAAAATCCCCATTGGGCCGAAAAGGCTCAAGGGGACTTGTCAGGGTCAATGTTTCCCCCAAACGCACGTATATTTCCCCGTATCTTTCGGTTATAATTTTAAGAAAACCGTCTTCCTCCTCGCCGTACAGGCTGCACCCATAGGGAAGATATACAATTCGCGCGGATTCGATGTCGGGATAGGCAAAACCGGGGGCGAGATTAGATATTACCAGATATGATTTTTTACTCTCATACTTCTTATACTCAGAAGTAAATTGGGCAGCGATCCAGCCGATATATCCGTCCCGGGATTTTACCCTGAGATAACCGTCCTGTTCATCCAGAACCTCGACGATCTCATTGAAAAGCGTCTGGCTGGTTCTTTCCGATTGAAATTTAGGCTCCGCCCTGATATCCGCTATGTTAATGTTTATCCTGGAAATCATATATAAATTCTGGGAAGTCTTCCACTCCAGCGGGACATCATCTCGTATGAAAAAGATCCCGCCAGTTCTCCCAGCACCTGGGCGGTTATCGCGTTCTTTCCTGCCGAACCCATAACAATAATTTCATCGCCTGTTTGGCAGTTATCCAGATCCGTAATATCCACCATAAAAGCATCCATACAAATACGTCCCACGACCCGCGCGATTTCGCCTCTTATCAATACAAATCCCCTGTTGGACAGCGACCAGGGATAGCCGTCCGCGTAACCCATAGGGACAACCGCTATTTTAATATCCTTTTGGGCGATAAAAGAAAATCCGTATCCCACGCCGGCGCCTTTTTTTACATCCTGAATTTCGGCAATCCTGCTTTTAACCGTCATAACCGGCTTCAATTGTTTCTCTCCTGAATCTAAAGGCCCGTATAGCAAATGTCCTATCCTGACCAGCGACCCGAATGAATTGTCCTTGTTCGACAACGATCCCGATGATTCATACGACAGGTAAATGCCATCTCCGAAGCGTTTCCTCGCGGATTCCATCAATTCGCAGAATATGTCTTCCTGTTTTCGGGAAAGAGACGTTTCGCCGCCGTTGGATCCGGCCAGGTTGGTGGTAAATCCCATAAATTCATAACCATCACCCGTGATAATGGAATCAAACAGATCGGATTCATTTTCGGCCTTAATTCCATATCGATTCATGCCGGAGTTGATTTTTAGAAAATATCTTATAGGGATATGCCGATCTTTCAAAATACCGCCCAAATGATTCAGTACGTTAATTCTCGATACCGTTATGATGTATCCTTTTTTTACAGCTTCACTGCAACGCGGAATATTCTCAGGGTAAAGGATTACAATAGGCTTTTTTATTCCCGCGTTTCGCAGCTCATCGGCTTCCTCCAGGAGCGCCACGCCCAGATAATCCACACCTTCTTCGCAGGCGACCTCCGAAATTTTCACCGCCCCGTGCCCGTAAGCGTTGGCTTTAACTACAGCCATAAATTTCGTATCCGGACCGATTTTCGATTTTACCGCGGCTATATTATGTCTTAATGCCGAAAGATCAATTTCTATCCAGGAAGGCCTGGAATGACTGCCGAAATTCGGTTTCTCCGATTGCGCGTTATCCTGACGGACAGCGCCTGAAATCGCTGATTTGATAGAATTAATATTGTGACTATTCATAACTCATTCGCCGGACCCCAAAAAACAAAACCGCTGGATAGATTTTCCAACAACCAGCCGAGACAATACCTGAGAGATATTTATCATAAGCAAAGATCTCTCGTCTATCTATATAATTAATAATTCGGATTTGTTTCCACAAAAATTTAAAAAAAGATGATATTTTTTATTTTTCGGCGAATATTGTGTAATTCACCCGCATGTCAACGAACTATAATTTACCGAAAAACTCATTCAATCGTTCCAGAGCCTTGTTTATATTGGCGATTGAATTGGCATAGGAAATACGGATATAACCCTCGCCATAGGCGCCAAATGAGGTACCGGAAAGGACGGCTACTCCCGCCTCATCGAGGATTCTGTCGGCCAGTTCGGCGGACTTCAGTCCGAATCTGGATACATTCGGAAACGCATAAAACGCCCCATCAGGAACCAGACAGCTTACATTTTTTATGCTGTTTAATCCCGCAACAACCGCATCCCTGCGCTTCCGGAATTCGGCGACCATTTTGCCCACTTCATCCTGGGGCCCTGTTATCCCTTCGATTCCCGCTAATTGAGTAAAACTTGCGGTGCAGGAATTGCAGTTTGTCTGAAGCTTGGCTACCTGCTCCGCCAGATCCGCCGGCATGACTCCATACCCAAGACGCCAGCCGGTCATGGCGTAGGTCTTGGAATAGCCGTCAAGGATAATCGTCCGCTCCGGCATATCCTTCAGGCTATATATGGAATAATGCTTTCCGGAATATGGCATTCGCGAATAAATTTCGTCTGAGAGAACGATAATATCGTTTTTTATGGCGATCTCGGAAATCGCCTTCAGATCGTCTTCAGTAAGAACTGAACCGGTGGGGTTCTGCGGGGAGTTTATTACCATCATTCTGGTTTTGGGAGTAACCAGTTTCGCAAGTTCTTTGACGTCCAGACGGAATTGATTCTCCTCCCGAAGTTTTATCGGCACGGCCTTCGCCCCCAGAAAGTTTATCACCGACTCGTAGATCGGAAATCCCGGATTGGGGTAGATAACCTCATCGCCCTCATTGACTAAGGCAAGTATGGAAAAAAACATGATCGGTTTGCCGCCGGGAGTCACCACCACCTGCGATGGGTCTATTTTTACGCCACGAGTTTTAGAAACCTCTTCCGCGATAGCATTTCTTAAGTCAGGCAGTCCCGCGGAAGGCCCATAATGAGTCCAGCCGTCGTTTAAAGCCTTTATTGCGGAATCGATAATATTTCGGGGCGTATCAAAATCGGGCTCCCCGATTTCAAGATGCACTATATCTCGCCCCTGGGCTTCCAATTGTTTGGCCTTGGCAAGAACCACAAAGGCCGTTTCCGTCCCCAATCTCGACATTTTTTCAGCAAGTTTCATGATAACACCTCTATTTCAAATCAGTTATCGTTCGTTTATTTCTAGCGTTTAAATCAATTTGCCCGATTATTTTCCTCTGGCCGCAATATACTTTTGAATGGAATCCCATTGCGCGGAACCATTGAGACCGACTTCCTTCATCACCACCTCAGCCTTACCGCTGCCGGGATAAATGCCCCTGACAAACGAATTAATCGTATGTTTGCGGCCCAATTCCGATGTTATCCAGCGGTACATAGTCGGCATGGTGAAACCGGTTATGCCCATTGCCTCACCCATTATTTTCTCGGGAAGGATTTCATTCTGTTTTTGCTCCGGAAGCATCGAAAACAGCTCGGCGCTGGAAACATAATAAACGTTCATATTGAAGCCGGATTCATCCAGACGCGGAAGAACATAGGTTACAAAATCGTTGGTTACGGCGCTACCCTGGAGGATTATCGCGCCATGATATTTTCCGGACCTGGGATCGGCTTTGCGGAACTGATAGACGCCATTCACCGCCGTTGTCGCCGGCGGTAATTTGTATTTTTCTCTATCTACCACGGTTTCGTTGGGGCGGGTCACAAAGGGCGCCAGAACGGCCGGTCTTTTCATGAGACCCTCCATAACCAGCGGCCACAACTCCTGGGGATCCCAGGGAACCAGCGTTATGGCCTTGCCGGCCGGGAAATTCTCCTGCAATAGCTGTAAAGCCTGGGGGTCGGCATGTGTCGGCCCATCCTCGCCGGTCTTCAATCCGGCATGACCGCAAATCATAATAAAGGTCTTAAACGGTTCTCCGGAAAAATCATGCCGCGCCTGCTGGCTTATGCAGTGAACCCTGGCCGCGATATGCTCCAGGGCGGCTATAAAGGCCGCGTAGGACGCGGTAACGCCGATATTGAAGCCATAGGACGACAAACCGGTCATTATGGCTCCCAGGGCGTCCTCGCATATTCCCCCCGCGGAAATCAGCCGGGAATCCGGATTCGAGATAAAATTATAAAATCCGTCGGGGAATCCGGCGCCAAGTTTATTCACCGATGTCGAGCCCAATAAGTCGGCGGCGCCCGCGATAAACCCGCCATTAGTCTTCTTATTCAAATAACCCAACGATCTGCCGAGCTCTCCGCGAAGAGTGGTCGCAGTACCCGTTTCAAGTTTCAATTCATCCGGTATAGCTTTCGGATCAAGATTGCTATCGGTATAAATAACATTCAGATCAGGGCAGTTCTCGCGCGGTTTTCTGTTTAGTTTCTCAAGATTGTCTTTGCTCTCTGCCATCTTTCCGGAAACGTAATCGGCCATATGTCTTTCGGTTTCCGCGATCTTGCGTAAAACCATCAAGGTATCGTAATAGAGCCTTTCCTGCTCTTCAGGTGTTTTCTCTTCCTTATGGCGAGGCAGCTCAACCTTGAACCTGTCTTCAAACTCTTTTACAGCCTGATAATATCCCTCGGAGGCGAATTTATGCCCGGCCCCGTGAGAGTTCTTGCCCTCAATACCATATTTCCAGCCTTTGATAGTCCGATATACTATGGCTGTAGGTTGATCGCTCAAACCCGCTTTGGCCATTTTCTGAGCCCTGATCACCATATCAAAATCGAAACCGTCCGGGACCCATATAACATTCCAGTCGTGCAGGTAGAAAAACTCCAGGGGATTCCACTGAACGTATTCTCCCGGTTTGTTGCCGTCCCGGCAGACGCTATTGGAATCGATTGAAGCCTGATTCCAATCTATATGCATAATTACGTTGCCGTATTGCCCCGCCGAGGCGGCGGCCGCGGCCTCCGATACCCGGCCGGGAGTCATTCCACCCTCACCCTCGATTATATGAACCCTGGGCGCATCTTTGCCGTATCTGTCCAACGCTCCCAGCGCCAGGCCGAGAGATGACGGCACCCCCACTCCGGAAGGACCGGTCGCTATTTTCAAGAACGGGGTTAGAGGCGTGGGGTGCCCGTCTAACGGTTTCGCCTTGAATTTTTTGAAAAGGGGAGTATCATGAACCGGGTTTCTTCTGAAACCCAGCATGTCCTCGAGACGCATCTGTTTCGCAGGCTTCGGAAGAAGCTCCGGTCTGCCGATTCTCACCATTTCGTTACGGCTGGCCCACATGGCATATAAACCCAGGGCCTTATGACCGGCGGCGTAGCTTATCAGATCGGCGTCGGGCTGGTCGGGATCGCCGACATTGTAATCCATGGTCTCTATTAGCGCCGCGGCGACCATGTGACCGGACGAAATAGATCCCCCGGGATGCCCCGAAGAGGCAAAATTATAGAGAATCGCGCATAAGGTACGGTACCAGAGGTCAAAATCGTTCAAACAGTTAATAGCATTTTCGGATACCGGTTCCGGCTTATCGGGAAAATCGGTTATATCAATATACACCCCTCTGCGTGCCCCAAACTCCAACTTTTTGTTTTCTATTTTAACCGTAGACATAAGTCCTCCAAGTTGATCCAATCTATTTCATTTCTCGCTATAATACACATTTAACCATATCAGTCAAGCACCATTTTTCACAAGCTCAAACGCAAGAATAAAACCGGTTTTTATAGCTATACGATAAACGGTTCTACTCGTATGTCAAAAGTTATTAATCGCCTAAAGCTCCTCGAATTCTACGGTAAAATGGCGCAGGTATTTCGGTTCGTAGGTTATTTTCAATCCTCGAACCATACTTTTATTTTCGGTTATTCTCTTAAAGACCGATGCCGCGTAACGAAAATGCGACTCCGTGTAAACCCTCCGGGGAATTGCCAGCCGGACAAGCTCCAGCGATGGAAAAATCTCCTTGCCATCCTGACTCTTCTTCCCGAATACGATTCCGCCTATCTCACAAGCGCGTATCCCACCTTCGCGGTAAAGCGCAACCGATAACGCCCAGCCCGGATAATGCTGTCTGGGGAAATCGGGAAGAAAAGATGCGGCGTCCACGAAAACGGCATGACCCCCGGTGGGAGCCACAATGGGAACGCCGGCCTCTATTAAAAGATCCCCGAAGCTTTTTACCTGGTTTACTCGGTGTGCCAGATAGTTTTCATCCAGGGCTTCTTCCAGGCCGCGCGCGACCGCCTCCAGGTCCCTTCCCGCCAGCCCCCCGTAGGTGCGAAAACCCTCAACCAGTATCATGGCGTTGGTGAGTTTTTCATGAAGATCATCATCGTTGGTGCCAATGAAACCGCCGATGTTCGCCAACCCGTCTTTTTTGGCCGACATGGTGCATCCGTCGGCATACGAAAAAATCTCTCCGGCTATATCCCTGACCGACCGGTCGGATTGCCCTTTCTCTCTTTGCTTTATAAAATAGCCGTTTTCAGCGTATCTGCAGGCGTCGAGAATCAAGGGGATTCCATGAGAATGCAGTACTTCCGACGTTTTTTTGATATTCTCCAGGGATACCGGCTGCCCGCCCCCGGAATTGTTCGTTATTGTCAACATCCCGAACGGGATCTTTTCGGGACCGTTTTTCTTTATGAAATCCTCGAGCCTGTCAGTATCGATATTTCCCTTAAAGGGATGATTTGCGGAAGGATTCTTTCCCTCCTCGATAACCAGATCAACCGCTTCAGCGCCTCCGCATTCAATATTAGCCCTGGTGGTATCGAAGTGGTTGTTTGACGGTATCTTATCTCCCGGCTTTATTAACGTGGAGAACATCAGGTGTTCCGCCGCCCGGCCCTGGTGCGCCGGGATTATATGCTTGAAGCCGGTGATCGATCTGATGGTATCTTCGAAATGATAATAATTCCGGCAGCCGGCATAGGACTCGTCACCGGTGAGAAGCCCCGCCCACTGGTTGTCCGACATGGCCGACGTTCCCGAATCGGTCAGAAAATCTATATAGATATCCTCGGCCCGAATCTTGAAGATGTTGAATCTGGCCTCTTTGATTAACCGTTCTCTTTCGTCTTTGGGTATCTGCCTTATCCGCTCTATCGATTTTATGCGATACGGCTCGGCGGGAAACTCAATCATCAAACACCTCTGTTCTAATACTCCTCAACAAGAGCATATTCCACATCATTAATTTCCAAAAAAATCTTATGCCATATCCTCTGCCTGGCACGTTCCTGAAGCCGGGGGTAAATCAGCCCGTCAACCCGATCCTCGATAATCTCATCATGGCGTTTTTTCAAATAAAGCAACTGGGGAAGAATTCCTTTCAAATAGCTCTCATCGGCAGGAACAAACACCTCATTGCGGCCAGCTCTTAAGAAAACCTCGAGATATTTCGCTTCCTCCTCATTTCGGCATTCGACATATCGCTTTCCGGAAATCAATTTCCAGAAAAACAGGTCTTGCTCAATCTTAATATCCCCGGCACCATTAGGGAGTTCTTTTAGAATCCTCCTATTTCTATCCAGGGATAAGACTTTATCTCTGTAATATTCGCTTACAAGCTGCAAAGATCAACCCTCTTCCCTTATATCATTGACAGCCGCTTCGGAAAGCCCCTCCAAATCCACGCCCTCCGCCAGTTTATTCTTCTTTACGCTCTTGGCTCTATCAATCCGGGATTTCACCAAGTCCACCACCGCCCTGTAAACCTCCAACTGCTCTTCATCGGTAAGCCCTAAAATATCTCCCATAACGATTTTGTCAAGCTCCCGGCGGTCGGGCTTGACTTTTTCAAGAAATACCTCTTCCGGGGAATTAGCGCCGATTTCTTCGAAAACTGTTCCCACAACTCTTTTTCCAGATTTTTTAGAAAATTGCCTAAATGTCTCTTTGTGTGAATCTATAAAAAATTTGCTTTCGATTACTGGTAAAGCACTTATCATATATACAGGTAACTTTGACGCACCTAAGCCAAGAGATAAGAATCCGTAAATTTCTCTATACAATGCATATAAAGTCGAATTTAAATAACTTACATAATATGTTTTTAGTCTCTTTTTATTAAAAGTTATCCCGTAAAACTTATCGCTTTCAAATACCCTATTATTTAATAGAACCCTATATGATTTAAAATAGAACTCAATCCATAAAGCATCCGCAAATTCTCTATGCCTTAAATCATACCATCTTTTTCCCCGGCCAATACAGGTAGGACGAAGATTGATTTTATTTTTAATTCCCCAATTAATATATTTTAATATATTTTTCCCCCTTAGCTCATTTTTTTCATTATGAATCATTAATACTATAAATTTGCATTGATCAGAAGATAAAACAATATTTCTTGTTTCTATTGGATTTTTTATCACATAATTGGGCACCCAATCACTCCTTGGGTCCTTATGCATCCAGAACTCTTTTTCTATCTTGCGTTTTTTTATCTCCTCTTGGGTTAAATAGAAAAATTCGTTTGCGCCGGTTGTAAAACCTCTTCTTACAGTAGCCACCTTTTTCAATGTTACAAATTTATCTTTCCCTTTGTCCAATATCTTAAAGAAAATTTCCGGGGCCCGTAAGTATTTTCCCCACTTGGCCCCCACAAAAGCCTTTTCATCCTCATCGTAGGCCTCCTCCCATAACGCTTTTTGAGTTATAGGGAATATCCGCATATCCTCGTTCTGATAGAATTTATTGTGGGCCAGGATGGTCTCTTTTAATTTCTCTATGGCGTCGCGTCTTTTAAGCTCTTCGGAGCGGCCGTTCTCGGCCGGAGGTATCAGATCGGCTAACGGCTTTTTAAGATATACAAATCTTACGAAATTGGAATCACGCTCTTTTTTCTTTACGCATTTCTGCAGGATAATTATGCATGTGTTTATATCGGCGTCCTCAAACCATCGTTCCACCTTCGATTCAATTATTGCCTTTATTTTATAATGCTTCAGGAAAAACTCCTGCAGGCCTTTGCCATAATCGACGTCCATCCAGGAATTGGAGACTATAAATCCGAAATACCCATCCTCTTTTAGAAACTTATAGCCGTGCACAAAGAAATAGGCGTGTATGCCCGCCCTTTTACTGAATTTCGCAAGGGCCTTTCCGCCGTAGTTCATAGCCTCTTTTATAAGGCGGCCTTTCTCCACTCCTATTTCGGGAATCTCCTCTTGCCTGGTGTATGGAGGATTGCCGACGATGCCGTCAAATGAGCTGGGGTATAAAATCTCCCTTTCCTTAATGCCCAGGGTTTTGGCTCTTTTTTTCCTCCAATTTTCCGGGTCAAATCCTTCCGACCCCACCTTAAGGGCGAAAAAATCCTCGCATATTATATTTGGGTAATTTTTGTCTACGGCGAGATCGTTTATGGCGAGGTTAATTATAGCCAGAGTTGAGGGGAATTTCGCTATGTCGTTGCCCCATAGAGCCTTCAAAATCGCGGCATGCGTCAAACGGGAATTCATCAATCTCTTTTGCTGATATGCCCTTTTCAGAAAAGTGCCGGTTCCGCACGATGGATCGAGTATTTTATCATCCTCATGAATAATGCAGAAATTCAGTATAAGATCTACAACGTCAGATCGGGTGAAATATTGACCTAAATTATGCCGTTCATCCTCCGGGATTAATCTTTCAAATATCCTGCCGATGATGTCATAGCCTAACTTACCGAAATCATATCTTTGCAGAATTACAATAAGATCTTTGATTTCTTTAACAATTTCCGTTGAATCGGGAAATGCGATGTCGTCTATAAAATCCGTAGTGAATACAGTTTCATAATCAATCTTTAACGCTTCTTCAAAATAGGCCTGCAATGTACTCTTTAATAAAGAGCCCTTAGTGAGACTTTTAGGGATTTCAAGGGGATTTAAATCGCCCGGTCTTCTGGCCTGGAGCAAATCATAGAAAAGTATTTTATTAATTATAAGATAAGCCGTCTGTCTTGCGACTTTGTCAATGTCCCGTTCTATGGATCCAATAATAAGATTCTGTTCCTTAAACCATTTTCTAAGATTTCTGGCAAATGATTTATCCTTATGGAATTGGTCATATATGATATCAGCGTAATATTTCGAAAGGACTCTTATTGTCTCGTGCAGTCTTTTTATCAGTCTTTCATCGATAGGGAGTTTCGGGAGCGATTCTTTGCCTGTGTTGATGGCGTATAGCCTTTTCAAAAAGATTTCAATATTTTTTTTGCTTGCAGTGCTATAGCGAGAACTTTCCAGTTGAGTTATATCCTCGACATCGGAAAGCTGAATTATATCAATAATCTGTTTTTCTTCTGGATCGTTGGCATTTACTCTGGCTGTATCGTACCACACAAGCGACTTAAAATTCGTAGCCCCAAAATACTTCGCTTTTCTTTTATTTGCCTTTTCCAAAGCTGGTTTTTTTAGTCCCTCTTCATTATAGACGTTAAAATATGGCAGCTTGGCTTCGATTACGCACAATACGCGCTGGCTTCGTCTACTTTCGTATATAACGATATCGGGGCTCTTTCTATCGGCGCCGGTTGTGTCCACGTCCGGAAATCCGAGGTCTATTCCCTTTTCCTCTATGATGTTCCGCATCCAGTGCATTAAAACCGCTACCGCCGAACGCTCGGTTTTTCGGGCAGTGCTGTCGTAGGGATTATGTAATTTTGAGCCTTTTCCGGCTACCCTACTCTTCTTTTTCATGTTCTTCTAAAACTTCGTCCACAATTCTGCGGGCAATTTCAAAAACCGCCGCCAGACGTATTACTTTCGTATCCCCCATCCCTTTGAACTCAAGAAATCTCTCAAGCGGTTGGTTGGCCATTCCTCTGTATGAGCCGAATTTATTCAAGATATTATTGGCTATTTTTTCCGCAGAATCGCCCTTAACGCCCGGCGCGATTATGATAGACAAAAGTTCAGCGTCTGACAGCTTGTCCGCCCCCATTTCAATTAATTTGCCGCCAGGATGCGACCAAGCCGTTGCTGGATCGTCCTTTTTTATACTCCCCTTCTTTTCCGCTTTTTCGCGCAACGATACTCCTATGGGTAATTTTGACGCTCAAAATAAACTACATTTCTCAATAGAAGTCAACGAACCTAAAACAGATTAACCTGATTTATTTTCCCCTTACGCCTTCCCTCCCAGGGCCTCGAAATTGGCGAAATCGGCATGATGCACCAGCACCGATTCCACCGTGCGCGGGGTTTTGTCGCCTTCGTAAGAATGCGTGGCGATAATATGCTGCACCTCCGCAGGCAGTCCCATCTCGGCTGCCAGCGCCGCTCCGGATACCGGGTGCCGCACCAGCTTTCCCAGTTCGGATTTACGATACTTACCGTCCTTCTCAGCATATTCCAGAACCTTGCCAACATCGTGCAGTATGGCGCCGGAAATCAGAATATCCATATCGATTTTGACATGGTTTCCATAAATACGTTTCAACACCTCCGCCGTGGCGACGGCCGACTCGGCCACGCCGTTGGTATGGGTTACTATGCTGGGCTTATATTCCGCGGGTAATAATGTGAATGGAATTTTATACAAATCATCCTTAGTCCATCCGCCTTTTTTGACGGCTTCTTCCCAGCATGATACAGTTCTGGCCAGTAAACTTGAATCGGAAATTCTGTCAATTAACGGAAAAATCTTATTCATGATTCACCTCTTTTAATTCAAATCCTGACTCAATTATGCCAACCTCTATTTTTCTCCAATTGTCAATAACGGGTCTGTGGAATTTCGAAAGCTCTTCGCTCTTCGCTCGAGCGCCCAATTTATAAATTAATTCGACAGTTACAGGGAACAACGCCCTCTTGGACCCATCAAGGATTTTCACGGCCGCACCCCAGTTTCTATCGGGCAGGGCAAAGCACTCCAGCGCTTCGGCACCGGCCTTGGCGACGATTTTCTCGCCCGGGGTCTCCGCGATAACGGTGTCAAACCTGCCGGTGCCGCCCACCATATCGGGATGATCCATCATGGCCATATAAACCGCGCTTACCGCCTGAGCTTTGCCTGCGGGAAACGTATTCGGAGTTACCAGCCGGGAAAAGCCGTAGGCCATATTATAAAGCGGAAGGGCATGTACCGGCGCGGAACAACCATCTATTCCGATACCTATTTTTTCGACGGGATAATGGCAAATTTCCGATATGGTCTCGGTGATTAATTCCTGAACCGGGTGGGCAGGCGATAAATAATCGTCAAGAGAGAGGTTTTTAAACTTTGCTATAGCGAGCATACCGGTATGTTTGCCTGAACAGTTATGATGAATCGGCGTATATTTCTTTTCGGGATCGCCCACGCTCTCTGAAGCTCCCAGGGGAGTTTGAATACCGCATTTAAGATGCTCCGGGCCCAGGCCAATCTTATCCAGTATAGATTTCACCGTATCAACATGTTTTTCCTCGCCGGAATGCGATCCGGCTATTATGGCTATTTCGGACGTTGAGAAACCAAAGGCTTTGGCCGCCCCGGACTCCACCACCGCGATAGCCTGGAACGGTTTCGCGGAAGACCTGAGATAGGTGATCGTGTAGGGATCGCCCGCGCCGTACAGCAATCGACCCTCGGCATCGGTAACGGCTATGGAGCCGAAATGAACGGATTCGGTTACTTTTCCCCTTATTACCTTCGCGACCGGCTCGGGTCTTAGACTCATATTCCCAGCTTGCTCAATAACTCCGGCATATCCATAAACGTTTCAGCGTGATAAGCGCCGGCGCCCTTCAAAGCTTCGATCTTGGATTGCGCCGTGCCCAGAACGCCCTCGACAATCGCCCCGGCATGTCCCATTCTCTTTCCCGGAGGAGCAAATACGCCGCCGATCATGAAGATCACCGGCTTGGTCATGGCTTTCACTACGGGAATCGAGCGCTCTTCGTAAACGCCGCCGATCTCCCCCACCATTACAACCGCTTTGGTAGCGTCGTCTCTATCGAATTCCTGCAATATCTCATCGAAAGTGGAACCCAGCACCGGGTCGCCGCCAAGACCGACGCAGGTCGTTTCGCCGAATTTCGATCTCGTCAACGTATCGGCGACGTAATATGTAAGCGAACCCGAACGGGAAACTGTCCCGACCCTTCCGGGCTTGAACGCGATATCGGGTATTATTCCTACGTTGGCCTCGCCCGGAGTTATTATGCCGGCGGTATTGCCGCCGATAACAATCGCGCCCCTTTCTCTGGCGGCTTTTCTCACAGCCATCATATCCGCGATCGGAATATGCTCGGGCACGACCACCACGGTTTTTATTCCGGCGTAAATGGACTCTATCGCAGCCTCCCCGGCAAATGCCGCCGGAAGAAATATCACCGAAAAATCGGCGCCGAACTCCTCGACACATTCGGCCACGGTATCCCTTACGGGAACACCATGAACCGATTGTCCCCCCTTTCCGGGTGAAGTGCCGGCTACGATATTTGTGCCGAAATCAAGCATTCTGCTGGTATGGAAAGAACCGCCGGTTCCGGTTATCCCCTGGACTATTACCTTCGAATTTTTGGATAACAAAATCGCCATTATTTCTTATTCTTTATAAGGAAAATTAAAATTCTCCATCGGGCGTTTGCGATTAGTGTACAGTCTCCTCGAGAACGTTGAGTTCATAATCGGCTCTCGGCAGCCTCGCCAGATAAAACGGATTGGTCACCACCGTAAGCATCCCCGGCGTCTCATATTTCTTAATATATACATCCAGGATTTTGCCCCTTTTCTCAATCGCCGATATTTCGATCCTGAAGCCTGAGCTCGGTCTTTCACCCATGAAGGCGGCAATCACATACTGTCTGCTGAAATCGACGGTGGGTCTGGCGGGAAGGGGATCGATTCTCCCTTTAGCCTGGATCCAGACTTTATCCCAGTCGCTTTCGTTTTTTACAAGCACGATAGCCGACGTGTCTGCAAGGCTATGAGAGCCCGCCAGAATCGTCTGAAAAGGCACCGGCCCGTCCGCCAGTCGCCCGCCCCTTCGCAACGGTCCGGCACAAGCCAGCATTATCAGTAACAGAATCAAGATTATTTTTTTCATTTTGCTTCCCTGGCCAGTTCAACGGCCCTTTTAGCGATCTCCTCTATAGGGACCTCTATACCATGAAATTCTATTTTCTCAAAAAGTTCGGGAGACTCTTTCCTGGCCTCCTCAAAAATCCTGACGCCCTCCTGCCACATGTTCCCGGTCATCCGCATTACCATCGGTTTTGAGAGTCCGTGCTCTTTTAAAAACTTAATTACGCCTCTGGCGAAATCATCGCAATGCGATATGCCCCCGAACCTGGCGCCGAATATCGCTTTCACCTGAGGATTTTCATCCAGAAGTATCAGCATCCTGGCTATCCGTTCGGGAGAAGGACCTCCCCCGGAGTCCATGAAATTAGCCGGTTTTCCTCCGAAATACTGAATGAAATCGTTTCCCATAATCCCGAATCCGGCGCCGCCCGGAAACATGCCGATATCGCCGTCGAGATCGAGATAGGGAATGCCCCATTCGCGGGCTTGAATTTCCCTGGGAGTTAATTCGCCTTCCTCATGACGTTTTTCAATCCCCATCTTCTTGAGATCCGGATGACGGAACAGCGAATCGTCATCAAGACTGACACGCGCGTCGGCCGCCACCAATTCTCCCTCTGTGGTTAGAATCAGAGGATTGATCTCGGCAAGTTTCGCGTCATATGATTTGAAAAACTTGAAAAGACCCAGCGCGATCTTGGAGAAATCACGAAATTTTTCCGACGGCACGCCTATTTTGCCCGCAAGCTGCATAGCCTGGAACGAATAAAACCTTTCGTCAATTTCCAATTCCACCCGGTGAATCTTTTCGGGGGTTTTTTGGGCGACGTTTTCAATATCGACGCCTCCCGCCTCCGAAGCGATAATACTGAGTTTATAATCGGCCCGGTTTATGGTAATACCGAGATAGATTTCCCTGTCAATATTCAGCGCCTTCTCGATTAACAACGATGTGACCGGGAATCCCTTAATTTTTAGATTGAATAATTCTTCAACGGATTTCCCCAGCTCGTCGTTGTTTTTGGCGATTTTAATCCCCCCGGCTTTTCCTCGACCGCCGGTCAACACCTGCGATTTAACTATGACCGGAAAGCCCAATGCTTCAGACGCTTTTAAAGCATCATCTTTCCCCGTAACATGCCTGCCCTCCGGTAACGGTATTCCGAACCCGCCAAACAGTTTTTTTGCTTCGAATTCGTAAAGTCTCATCTAATTATCGCTCAATTGGAAATCACTTCCACCCGGCGGAAATCCTGTATGAAAGATAATAATCATATTAATAAGGTCCGGTTTTTTTAAAATCCTGATCAAATTTCTCATTCTTAAAAACGACCCGTTAAGCAGCAGTCCAAACAGAATATTTCTGGGGAAATCTATTTTTTTTAATCATAATGTCAAGAAGATTCAGCGAGGAAAATTAATTGAATATATAATTTATTTTCGAATATTATGGAAAAGATTGATAACAGCCTGTCAAATTACAATTAGGTTAAGACGGAATCGCGATCCGGGGCGTTGTTTGGCGAGCCGTTATGCGTTCCGCTATCACGGTCGGCGAAAAAAGCCATAACCCTCGCGATTCTGCGGGCGGAATCCTCTATGGCCTCAAGTTTTTCGCGGAGTTCGCCGGGCATGATTTCCGGCCTGGACAGCAGCAACTGAACATTTCCGATAATCGCCATTAATGGATTGTTTACTTCATGATTGAGAATATGAGCCATTCTGGAAAGTTCCCTGCGGCGCTCCCGTTCGATACCGGTCTCAACTATATTCCTTTTTTCGTTAAACACGTAGCTGAGATCCAGCGCTCGTTGCGCCGCCCCGGACAAGGTATGAGGAAAATCGGCGTCTTTGACAATATAATCGTAGACGCCTATTCTCATATATTTAATGGCTTCATCGCCCCGCCCCGGCATCGAAAGGATAATCGTGGGCCAGGGCCCTCCAATCTCAGCCATCCCCTTCAATAACTCAAATCCGGTCATATCGGTAAGTCTGCTTTCGGTGATCACAAGATCAAATGATTTCCTTTTCAGATTTTTCATACCTTCCATACCCGAAAGACATATATGGACGCTTACGTCATTCAGGCCGTTTTTTAAAGCTTCGGCCGCCAAAGACGCTGTTTTTTTATCATTTTCAATAATTAGAATTTTGCTCATCTTTGCCTCGACATCTATTTTATCGAGAGTTTCCAGAATCCGTTCAGCCTTATATTTCACAAATGAAAAATCCGTTGCAGAGTGAAATTAAATCCTGATTTTTGTTGCAGTATAGACCCGCCGGATATCAGCGGGATGAAACAAAGAAGAATTTCTCGGTCACAGTTGAACGGCCCAATGAGATATTTAAAATATATACTCCGGACGCCACGTATTCCCCGGAATTATTCCTCCCGTCCCAGGTGACGACTACAAAATTGCCGCTTGGAGATTCGAATTTAATATCTCTTATTAAGACCCCTGAAACGTCATGTATGTAAACATTCCCCGGGCCGAGATTACTCGGCGATATTCTAAAAACCGCGGAATCGACGGCAGGATGAGGGGCGACTATGGCGGACAATGAACCCAAATCTTCAAGAATAACAATTCTCACGGTCTCGGTATCGGAATAGACCCCGAAAGAAGAAATGAAAATCACAGTATCCTCTCCGATTTGAGACTGCTCGGGTATGAACGAGAATAGGCCCGAACCGTTCAGGGAATCCACAAAGGTCGAATTTTCGGGCAAAGCGATGGCATCAAGAATAATTTCATCTCCGTACCAGTCCTGAGGTAAATTAACTGCCGCGTTAAAATCGGGAATTCCCCATCCATAATTATTATCCGGCAGAAAATCTACCGACACCCGTATATTCAAAGTCTCGCCTACAAGTACTGACTGCGGCCCGATATGACTAAAGATCGGCGGGCGCAGAGAATATGATTTCATATTTCCCAGGATGTCGGCAAGAATCCACGCCGGACGGGCTTCCATAATGAGGGCGATAGCGCCGGCAACCAGCGGGGCTGCGAAAGAGGTGCCCCCGGTTGAAAGATAATCGCCTCCTCTCCAGTTAGCGGCATATATGGCCGATCCCTGCGCGCAGAAATCCGGTTTTATTCTGCCATCAGCCGTAGGCCCTCTTGACGAAAGGTTCAGGATTATACCGTTCGGCCCGACCCCTCCGACCGCGATCACCGAATCCCCATCCGCGGGAGGGAAAACTTTCCTCCATGAAGTATTGCCCTCGTTGCCGGCCGAATTTACAACCACAATTCCCATCGACACGGCAACATTGGCCGCTTGAGTGCATAATGCCGTCTGTCCATCGAGCTGAGTCGTATCATACCAGTCGATATACCCGACCGAAGACGATATGATATCCACGCCGATGGAATCCATCCATTCGACAGCGGCCACCCAGTTATCCTCCTCCGCCTGGATTTCCTGCAATTCGATTTCTGTTTTGGCCAGGACGAAATTGGCTCCGTAGGCAGGCCCGATCAGCGAACCCTCGTCGAATCCTGCCAGCACGGAAAACACCTGGGTGCCGTGATCTCTTTGCCGATCCGGCCCATCGATAACGTTGGTATCCCCGTTAATAAAATCATATGTCGCGATAATTCTATTCTCGGATACTATATCTGAAAAAGAAATATGGCTGTAGTCAAAACCGGTATCTATTATTCCGATCAGAATCCCGGCGCCGGAATAACCCTGATCATGCAGGGAATCTACGGCCAGCATCGCGACTTGATTGTATGACGGCCCGTAATCAAAAACGCTGGTTGCGGTCAGTACATGTGCCGCCGAAATTTCGATTTCTCTGAGACGGCTGTATGATGATACCCTTTTAATTTCCTTCACAAAAGGTAATTTGGTAATCTTGGCAAGAACTTCGGGCGACGCCGAAACGCTGGCGGCATTTAGCCAACGGGAAACATGTCGTATTCGGGCGCCTTTTTGCCGCAGCGCCCGTACGTAATCCCGATTGACAGGATAATCGTACCAGCAGCCGATTTTCATTTGTGATCGATCCTCTCTTCGTTCCAGAGATTTATCTGATACTTGTACAGGAGTATCTTTGGATTTGGAATCAAACAAAATCCAATAGGCCGTTTCGCCGCTTTCAATGTTTCCGGCTACTGCGTTATGATACAGGCAAATAAGGGGGAAAAAGGTCGAGACCCTCAATATTATGGCTTGACAAAAACTTTTGGCTAATTTAACTTTCATTTTCCAACTAAACAAAGTCAGCGGTAATTTTATGCAAGAAAACAGGCGCGAGCAAGAGAAAAATAGAGAATTTGAAGAGTTATTTGTACCGCTCCTCGATAATCTTTATAATATCGCTCTTCGGATGACCAGAAATCCCAAAGACGCCGAGGATCTGGTACAGGAAGCCTATTTAAAGGCATTCAGGTTTTTCCACCGTTTTGAAAGAGGCACAAACGCCCGCGCCTGGATACTTACCATTCTTACCAACACCTTCCGCACGAGATACCGCAAAAAGAAACAGGAACCCGACATGGTAGATTTCCAGGCTATTGAGAATTTCTGCCTTGCCGATGAAATGGTAAAAGTCATCAAGGCTTCGGATAAATCGGAGGCCAGGGGCGCCGGAGAAGTTGTAAAACTTCTGAAAGATTATGTTTCCGACGATATTCTTGAAGCGCTGGAAGCTGTGCCGGAACAATTCAGGCTGGCAGTATTGTTATCTGATGTTGAAGGTTTCAGTTACCAGGAGATCGCGGAAATACTAAACGTCAGCGTCGGAACCGTAAAATCCAGGATTTTCCGGGGAAGAAAAATTCTTCAAAAACAACTCTGGGATTTCGCAAAAGAACGAGGGATTGTCAGGGACGGAAAAAAATGACGTGCCGGGAAGCGGTTAATAAATTACATGAATATATCGATAGCGAACTGGACAGCGCGACAACTAAAAAGATAAAAAAACATCTCGATTTATGCAGGCTTTGCTGTGACCAGTTTGAATTTGAAACGACAATGAAAAAGTTTGTTCATAAATGCTGCGCCGCGGCGAAAGCCCCGAGCGTATTAAAAGAAAAAATCTTAAAAAGTCTGAATCCATAGTTATCAAATAAAAAAAGGGAGACCCGGTCAGGGTTCCCCTTTTTCATAACCAATAAATAATATATTATTTTTTCTCCGCTTCCACCGGAATAGGATGAGCGATCTGCTCGGAGTATTCGTCGAACTTAAACTCTTTATAGGTCGGGCTTTCTTCGTTGTGGCAGCCGATACAGGTTTCCTCATTCGGAATAATCATCCCTGCCGCCAGCGCGGTTTCACGGTCTTTCATCACCTTCAGGCTTTTATATTCAGAACCGGGACCATGGCAGGCTTCGCATCCCACACCCTCCGTCCGGTCGAAACTTTCGGCCTTTAACTCCGCCGCTACGCCAAAGGCGGTAACATGACATTTGAGACATTTATCGCTTGTCTGCGGATTATCGATGCCCGATGCCTTTGCGGCCTCAAGAGCCTCGTCCGAAGCCAGAACTTCATAAGCTTTGGAATGTGGACCTGCCTCCCATTTGAGATATTGTTCGCCTCTCTTCTCAGCCTTATGGCAGACCTTACATTTCGCCGAACCGACGTACTGAGGATCACCTTCCTCAGCAACCACAATAGATGATAGCATAAAAATTAAAAATCCAAACGCCATCACTATCACTGAAACTTTTCTCATTAATTCACCTCCGTTAAAAAAATAGACGCTCCCATTCCTCCCCCATATTATCGCTACTGGATTTTACTGTCAAGATAATTATAGGTTCCCCGGATTTTCGCCAATCTATACTGCTGTATCCACTATCTTTATAAAGCGTGGGTTATTAACGCC
>CBFCYP010000012.1:0-35791 GCA_965602185.1 uncultured bacterium | reverse complement strand
TCGGCTCTGTTTATTTGCTCCTCGCCACGTCTTTGACCTACGCCCAGGACACCACCTGGCAACAGGTTTTAGGCGGTTGGGTGGATGATGTTTATTATGAAAACTTGTTTCTCGGAGGATCATATTATACTCGAATCTCATTGGCTGATATTGATAATGATGGCGACCTCGATATGTTTTATGGCGGTGGATCAACTGGATCTCTCATTCTCTTTGAAAACATCGGGAATAGCAATGTCCCTCAATTCGTCCTTTCTTACGAAGAATTTCCCGGATTAAGGTCAACAACAACACATGGTAGAACCGTAGATGTAGATTTTGCTGATTTAGACGCTGATCAAGATTATGATGCGGCGATTTCACTGGATTTGGATCAAGGCGGAGGGATTGCTTGGAATGATGGAAATGCCCAATGGCCTATTTTTGTTCCCCGACCACCATTGGGTCCTCTACAGGGGCAGAGTAATGTAACCTTAATCGATATAGATAATGACGGCGATTTCGATTATTTCTCAGGGCAAGGATATAGAAACACCCAAATTTATTTTTCGGAAAACGTAGGCACTCCATATTCTCCTATTTATAATTTGCAGACCTATCACTATCAAGACCTGGATCTTGGTGTTCCGTTCAATTTTGATTTTGGGGATATAGATGAGGACGGGGATTATGATCTAATTGTATGTAAACATGGTGGTAATATCGCCTATTATAAGAATATTGGCACACCTCAATCGGCGGAATTTGAACTTGTTACGAATGATTTTTTACCGCATCGAGATACAACTGATTGGATGGAAACCCCTGAGCTCGCGGATATAGACGCCGACGGTGACCTCGATTTATTTTTGGCAGGAGCTTATGCTCATCTTTTCTTCTTTGAAAATTTAGGCATCGGCGTAGATCCACAGTATGTCGAACGTTCGGACACCTCCTTTTTATATCTATTCCATCCCTCAAGCGGATCATTGATGGGGAACTCCGTCGATATTGATGGAGACGGAGATGATGATATTATGCCCGGGAGAAGTATACTTGTTAATGAAAGCGATAATGATCAAATTAGATTTAATCGCATTGATAATAGTATTCCATTTAATATTGGTTGGTTTTCAGACATGGATTCTGATGGTGACTTCGATTATTTGGCGGGAACAGGTGCCAATGCAATTATTTATTGGGAAAATATCGGTGATCACACTTGGCCAGTTTGGGCTCAATACAGATATCTATTTCCTCCGGATGGTTTTCTTGGTAATGTCTGGGCTGTCGCAACAGGTGATTTGGATAATGATGGCGACCAAGACCTCTTAGTGGGTCATACAGAAGGTAATAATGGATTGACATATTATCGAAATGACGGGACTCCTCAAAATTATGATTTTTCTTATATAGGCGAAAATGTTCCACCCGGATTAGGTTATTTGGTGGTTGTGGATTTGGCTTTAGAAGATATTGATATTGATGGTGATTTAGATCTTCTCCTTGGAGATCTTACTATTTTGGATGGTAATGATCCGCCAGTACGGTTTTTATATTATCGAAACGATGGAAGTCCTGATCAGCCATTATGGACGTTTATAACCGATGATTTTCAAAACATCATTAGAGATCATCGTAATGGAGCAATATCTATTTGTCTTTCAGATGTAAATAGAGATGGATCCAAAGATTTATTTGTATCTGTTAATTTCGGATTGCAGCTCTTTTTAAATCCGGAGATTCAAACCGACGTATGGGAAGACTATCCGGAAGCGTCAAATTTGCCTCGGAAACCATTTACCATCCAATGTTACCCAAATCCCTTCAACTCCGCTGTAACCATAGGCGTCGCGAATGCGCCAACTGCGGGCATGGTCATCGAGATTTACGATATCCTGGGCAGATTCCAGGAATCGCTTAATATAGAAAATAACTCTGCAATCTGGAACGCCGCGGGTTATTCATCCGGCGTTTATTTCGCCAGAGTGAAATCGCCCGGCAACATCGCGGTTCGTAAGTTATTATACCTGAAGTAGAAGTAGGTCGGAGTTCCGAATCCCCGACTAATTGTCGGGGATGAGAAACCCGACGCCCGGACTATCGCCTTACCTGGTAGGCCGGACATTCTTGTCCGGCCGAAATTGAAATTATCGTCATAAAGGACAGACAGGAATGTCTGTCCTCCCAACTTTTTATGTAAATGACTGCGTCGGTGTCCCACCCAACGGGTGGGTGGCATGCTTTTTCCGATGAAATCGGAATAAGCATGAATAATCTACCCGTTGGGGGATAAATCCCCAACCTACGACTGACCGAATGTCGGTGCCCACCCCACGGCTGGGCGAAGCCTATTTCCATCCTGAAACAAATGGTCATTATATTGAAACCACCATAACCAGCGCCCCGCTTCGCGTGACGATATTATATTCAGAAAAACGTGCGTAAAACGGCAGGTTTACATAATATTGATAAAAATCTTTTCCAAATCGCTCAATGGCCTTGCCAAATACGGCTGGCCCATAACCCTGGCGCTCCTGGCCGCCTTCGCGCTCGGTTTCACCTGGTCGTCTTCGGATAAGCTATACAGCAACATAAGGCTCTTCGACCGTATAGCCCTGATGGTTTCCGAAAACTATGTCGAAGACGTGGACGAGGAGAAGATGATCAAAGTCGGCATCGACGCCATGCTTTCCAAACTGGACAACTACACCAAATTCCTCAGGGACGCCGACTATGTGCGATTGCGGCAGGAAACCGAAAGCCAGTTCGAGGGCATAGGGGTGGGCATGGAGTTTCACCGGGATACGTTGACTATTGTCTCGATTCTGGAGGGAACTCCCGGCCAACAGATGGGCCTGAAACCGGGGGACCGGGTCCTGAAAATCGATTCGACGTCGACAATAGGCCTGGACTCAAAACAGGTCAGGATGCTTATGTGGGGGCCATCGGGGTCCCGGCTAGACCTGCTAATCTGTGGACCGGATGGTAAAGAACGCCCTGTTACCGTGCCCAGGGAGGACGTTGAAATTCAATCGATTCCTTACTATTCCATGATTTCCGATAATATTGGGTATATCAGGATCACCCGCTTTTCCGAAGATTGCCTTGGGGATGTTAAGGCCGCCATCAGGGATTTGAAGAAACAGGGCATGAATTCTCTGGCGCTTGATCTTCGCGGCAATCCGGGTGGGCTGTTGTTGGAGGCCATAGAGATCGCGGGGCTGTTTCTGCCCGGAAATTCAAAAGTGGTGGAAACCCGCGGGAGAAACGCCACCCTGGTTAACTCTTACCAGTCCAATGAAAATTCGATCTTTTTTGAAGGCGGCCTGGCTGTAATTGTGGACGAGCAAACCGCCAGCGCCGCCGAAATACTGGCCGGTGCCATTCAGGATTATGACAGGGGAATCATCATCGGAACCGATACTTACGGCAAGGGATTGGTTCAACAGGTGCTGCAGTTTTCCGATAATTCCGCCCTCAAAATAACCACCTCCAAATATTACCTCCCATCGGGGAGATGCCTGCAAAAACCGGATTGGTCCACTTTCGAATTACTCGCGGGTGAGCTCAAAAAGCCCGCTGACAGCCTATATCTTACCGACTCCGGCCGGCCTGTTTACGGGGGAGGCGGCATTATGCCCGATATATACGTGGAAAATTCCGGGGAATCGGATTATGTAACCGCATTGAAACAGGAGGCCTGCTTTTTCGATTTTGCCATCGAATATCTCAGAACTCGAAAAATCCCCTTAGATTTCAGAGTCGATGATCGTATCATTTCGGAGTTTAAGAATTTCGTAGCCGATAGAGGATTCGCGTTTATGGACGAGGATCGCGTCGCTTTTAACGAATTCAAAGAAAAGATTTCTTTTCTCGACGATGAAACCGGAGAAGCCCTCCGGATCCTCGAAAACAGGCTAAACTCTAATGAGATATGGCAGTTCGACAACCATTATTCCGAAATCATGACGGTACTAAATGAGGAGATTATACTGCAATCTCGCGGCGAAAAAGCCCTGTATGAGAAAATATGGCTCAAAGATCATGCCGAGATAGCGGAAGCCAGGGAGGTCCTCACGGATTCCCAAAAATATCTTTCGATTTTAGCTTCGCGCTGATTCTTGCCTTTTTCGATTTATAGTTATAAATTCCACACGTGGAACTGGCTTATCTGGTAATTACGGGTCTCCTGGCAGGATTCGTGGGCTCGCTTTTTGGCCTCGGCGGGGGCATAATAATCGTACCCGCTCTTACCCTTATATTTAATGTTCCGGTCAATATCGCCGTGGGAACGTCGCTGGTCAGCATAGTAGCCGTTTCCACGGTAGCGGCCATAGATTTTCTCAAATCCGGCCGGGCCGATCTCGAACTGGGCATTACGCTGGCAGTGGCGACGTCATTGGGAGCGGTAACCGGAGGTTTGCTGGCCGAGCATATACCCGCCAGAATTATATATATATTTTTTTCGATAATTTTAATAATCGCGGCTGTGAATATGACCCGTCCCGGACGTATAATGCTGATAGATCGCAAATACGATTCCGCATCCCATACCGCCGTCGGATGCGGATTATCCCTTGTGGCCGGGAATATTTCCGGAATGCTGGGTGTGGGGGGAGGAATCATTCAGATTCCCATGATGAGAACCGTTATGAAAGTGCCGTTTAAAATCGCCACTGCGACATCGAGCTATATGATAGGTATCACCGCGGCTCCGGCGGCGGCTATCTACATGCTGAGGGGAGATATCGATCCCTATAAATCGGCGGCCATAATTCTGGGCACTTTCGCCGGAAGCAGGATGGGAGCTGCCTTATCCTACAAAATAACCCCGCTTCTGCTGAGGCTCTTATTTGTCGCGATAATGATTTTTACAGCATACAAAATGCTCGCCAGGGGATTATGATCTTGAAAGACGATGACACGGTACATTTACGTATAGCTCAGATTCTGAGAATACTGGAATATTCAGCTTTGGCCCTGATCCTGCTTTCTCTCGGACTGTACCTTTTTAATATTGATAAAGCCGTTATAGGCGCGAAAGCGGGGATCGGGCTGATAGTCTTCGCCCCCGTTACCGGCATTATTGCTACCGCCGTCATTTCTTTTCTAAATAGAAGCTACAAGTATATGATGCTGTCTTTATTCATATTGTTGATTTTCATTTTGGCGGTTGTGGTAAGTATATGAGAAAAGATTGCATCGTTTTCATGGATTTTGACGGCACTATAACCACCAAAGACGTCGGCTACGAAATGTTCAGAAAATTCACCGACGCCAAAACCCAACCCATCGTCGATCGCTACCGCCGGGGAGAGGTGAATTCACACGCCTGCCTTAAAACCGAATGCGAGATCTGGAATCAATCACCGCCAGAAGAAAAAGACGTCTTTGAGTATTTGATAAAACAGGATATTACCGACGGGTTTGATAAATTCATTAAAATTCTAAATAGTATTAATATAAAACATTATATTGTCTCCGAGGGCTTCGATTTCTATATTGACTCGATTTTAAATTCCAACGGATATTCGAAACTGGATAGAATAACCAATAAGGCGGTTTATAAAGACCGTAAGATACTTCCCGATTTTCCGTTTCTGGGTCAGGGCTGCGGAGAATGCTCGAATTGCAAGGGATTTCATATAAAGAGGCTGACCGACCCGAAAAGCTCCGCTATTTTTATCGGCGACGGTCACTCGGATTTCCACGGTGCCCGGGCGGCGGATATCGTTTTCGCCAGATCGTTCCTGAAAGAGGATCTGGAAAAAACCGGGCGCAACTATTTTGAATATGACGATTTTTATGATATAATTAGAATCTGGAAAGAGATATCTTCCAGAAAACTGTTCGCCTTTTCCGAGCGTTTGTTTTTTTGCGGGGTTTCCAGGGATAGGCGCGAGGATTTTGAAAATTTGTGGGAAACCGGGGAAGTGATGAAGAATGTCGGTTATCCGAAGGGATTGGGATGGAGCAGGCCGCAATATGATAATTTCTGGAAAACGCTGGATAATAAGAATTTTGTCTTATTCGCGATTGAAAATAAAAACGGCAGGTTTGTGGGTGAAGCGAAATTATCTTTTCCGGATGATGATAATTTCTGCGGTCACGACGTGAAGCTTCTGCCGGAATACCAGGGTAAGGGCTACGGCCGGGAAGCCTGGCGTCTTTTAATGGAGCTTTCCCGCAGACGCTGGCCGGACTCGATAATGTCGGTTACTCCGTCCGTCGAAAACGCGGCCGCCATAGAGCTTTACAAATCTCTGGGATTTGAGTTTGACGGCGAACAGCGCGAGTGGATTCCATCGTCGGAATCGCCTGCCGCTGTTCCCGTTAGTTATAGGAGAATGATAAAACTTTAAGAGGTATGAAATGAAAGCTGTAATAATGGCCGGCGGTTTCGGTACCAGGTTAAGACCATTGACCGCCAACCTGCCGAAACCGATGGTTCCGCTCGTCGGTCGACCGGTTATGGAGCATATCGTTATTTTATTAAAAAAACACGGGATTACCGATATCCTGGCTATTTTATATTTTCAATCCCGGCAGATAAAATCATACTTCGGGAGCGGGAAAAAATGGGGAGTTAAGTTCAATTATGTCACCGCCGAGGCCGATTTTGGCACCGCCGGATCGGTAAAAAACGCGGAAAATTTCCTTGACGACAGATTTATAATAATATCGGGTGACGTCGTAACCGATTTTGATATTTCTCAGGCGATTGACTATCACCACGGGAAAAAAGCCGAAGCGACAATGGTTTTAACCAGGGTCGAAGACCCGGTTTCATACGGCATAGTGATTACGTCAAAAAGCGGCAAGATTACCAGGTTTCTCGAAAAACCGAGTTGGGGCAAGGTCTTTTCGGATACCGTCAACACCGGCATATATATCCTCGAACCCGGTGTATTGAAAATGATACCGCCCAAAACAGATTTTGATTTCTCCAAAAACCTGTTTCCTGACATGCTGACGAAAAAAAGGAAATTGTACGGGTATATCGCTTCGGGTTATTGGAAAGATATCGGAAATATCGAGGAGTATTACCTGGCGCATCAGGACGTTCTGGAGGGCAAAGTCGCTATCGATATACCCGGGAAAAAGAGCGGATCGAACGGAAATACGCTGTATCTGGGAAATAACACTATGATCTCGCATACCGCCAATTTCTCCGGAAATGTCGTTATCGGGGATAACGTTAAAATCGGGCCTCGAGCTAAGATATATAACAGTGTTATCGGTTCCAACTCCGTAGTCGGCCGGGACGTAAACATAAACAGGATTGTGGGCTGGGAAAAGATCTCGATCGGCCCTCAGGCCAGGATTTCTGAATCGATTCTCTGTAGCGAAAGTTACGCCGGGGAGGAAGCAATAATCGATGAGGAGTGTATCTTATCCGATGGAGCCCGGGTGGGAGACAAAGCCCATATCAAACGTAATGTCAAGATCTGGCCTTACAAAGAAGTGGAAGCGGGGGCAACCCTGTCATCAAGCCTGATTTGGGGAGAACGATGGGGTCGAGAACTGTTTTCCGATGCGAAAATCTCAGGTATCGGCAACGCCGAGATTACGCCGGAGTTCGCCACAAAGGTGGGAGCAGCCTACGGCGCTATTATAGGCCCGGGTAGCTCTGTCGCTATCTGCCGCGGAGCCTCCAACGCATCGCGCATGATATACCGAGCGGTAATAAGCGGATTGCTTTCGGCGGGAGTGAATATCGCCGATTTACAGGCCGCCCCGATTCCTGTTTTGAGACAGGTTCTGAAAAGCGGTCGGTATTCCGGCGGAATTAATGTCAGGATGAGTCCCCGCGGAAATAACGAGATGGAAATAATATTTTTCGATTTTGACGGACACGACCTTCCGCTGTCAAAAACCAAAAGTATCGAAAGATTATTTTTCAGAGAGGATTTCCGTCGTGCGCCGATCGACGAGGCCGGAAGCATCGAATATCCGCAAAGAGTTTACGAATCTTACAGGGAATCTTTCCTTTCCCATATCGACAATGAGATATTCAGGAATTCGTCGCTGAAAGTGGTTATAGATTATGGATTTGGAGGAGCCTCCGAAATTCTTCCGAGAATTTTGGGAACCCTGGGTATCGATTCAGTGGCTTTAAATTCCTTCATCGATCCCCGGCAGGCATTTTACTTCGTCCACCGGCAGGACGATGCCATAAAGCAGCTTAGCTCCATAGCAAAATCGCTTAAAGCCAATATCGGGATCTTATTGAATTCCGCTTCGGAGAAAATCAGGGTGGTGAACGAAAAAGGTGAGGCGGTCAGCAATCAGAACCTTCTTATGATAGTCGCCAAACTTTACTGCAATGCCTTCAAACCGAAAAAAATCGCCGTTCCCATTACAGGCTCGGCGGCCATACAGCAAATCGCCGCCGATTGCAAAGCGAAATTGATCTGGATTCCCAGCGATCATCAGGCCATGATGGATGCGGCAGCCTCAAACGCTAAGATATTCGTCGGGGGAACCAAGGGAGGATTTATTTTCCCCGGATTCCAGCTCGGGGTCGACGCCATGTTCGCGGTGATTAAAATTCTCGAGCTCCTGATAAAAAATGAGACCGATATCGGCAGGGTTCGCGGGCCCTGGGATCAGCTTTATATGTCCGGCAAGGAAGTGGCGTGCTCCTGGAGTCTGAAAGGGCAGGTTATGCGCAATCTTATGGAATATTCCGAAAACAAAAAAAGGCTCCTGGTTGACGGGGTGAGGTTGATTGAAGACGATTACTGGATCCTGTTAAGACCCGACCGTAAAAAGGCGCTGTTTCATATCCTGGCCGAATCGAAGTCTCCGGAAAAATCGAAAGAGCTGGTCAAAGAATACAGCGGCCTGATAAAGAAATGGCAGAAATAATGGAACCTGAACCACTATTCGGAATAAAAAGGTCTATGAATATTTCGCTTGACCTTCCCCGGCGAAAAAGTATATTTGACTCCCAATTATAAGGAGGTACGCTGGTCTAAAAGTTAAAGAGTTGTTAGTTTAGGAGGATAATTTAAGACGTTGCGGGTGCTCCTTATTTATGAAAATAATTAATTTCAAAAAAATAGATTTTATATCCCGGCAGGCGAAAATAGCTGTTTTTGCTGTTATGGTCTTAATCATAGTGAATTCTTTAAGTTATGCCCAAAGAGAACAGATAAGATCCTATGACCTGGAGGATATTCGAAAACAGCAGACAATCATGTCCGCGACCATACCGGCCTCGGAAAAAGTATTGCTGGATAAGAAAATAGACCCCAAAACCTATATGTTGGGTCCGGGTGATGTCCTGTCGGTATTTACCTGGGGAAATTATCAGGGGCAATACACTCTAACCGTATCGCCTGAAGGTATGCTGTTGGTTCCCGAAGTGGGTCCCATTGCGGTTTCCGGATATACATTGGAGAAGGCGGCGGATATCATCTCCTCAAACATACTGGGAAGATATCGCAACGTCGAGACTGCGGTTTCGCTGGTAAATTTGAGAGTCTTCAAAGTTTATGTTGGCGGCGCTGTTATGGTTCCCGGTGCATATGCCGCCACGCCGGTTACGAGGGTATCGGAGATAATTGAAACGTCCGGCGGATTTTTGGGGGCGGAGGAAGGTATAAACTACAGGTCCGACTATAGAGGCTTGAGATCAGAAAATAAAATAGCCTCTAAAAGAAACGTAATTGTTTTCCGGGAAAATGGTAACAGCTTAAAAGCCGATATTCTGAGATTTGAAGTAACGGGACAGATAGAATATAATCCCAGGCTTGGCAACGGGGACGAAATATTCGTGCCCCTGCAGGAGTTGGGAATTGATCTCTACGGAATATTCGGGGCTGTAAAAAATCCCGGATATTTTGAATATTCGGAAAGGGACTCTTTGGCCGATCTGATCGAGTTGGCCCACGGGCTCGCGTTAAACGCCGATTCTCATAATGTTGAAGTTGTCAGGTTTCGTTCGGATAACAGGTCGACCTATAATATTAACGTAGATCTTACATCCCGTAACTGCAATATCGAATTGCGGCGTGACGACAGGATTTATGTCAAAGAGATTCAGAATTTCCATGAGAAACATCAGATTCGGTTGATAGGGGAATTTAAATTCCCGGGATATTACGCCATCGCGCAGGATTCCACCTGGCTTTCGGATATCGTGAATAAAGCGGGCGGGTTCACTGATCTGGCGTCGTTGCAGGAAGCTGAAATGTTCAGAGTTTCGGCGGAGGAAATCGTAGATCCTGAATTCGAACGGCTGAAAAATATGGAAGTCGCGGATATGTCTGAAAGCGAATACCAATATTTCAAAATAAAATCAAGATCCCGACCGGGAAGGGTTTCGGTTGATTTTCCGGGATTGTTTATAGAGGAAGATACGACCAAAGACTTCATATTGAGGGACGGCGATATCATTCGCGTGCCGCGCAAGAGCAAAGTGGTCAATGTCATAGGCGAGGTATCCAATCCCGGTATACTGTCGTATGTCAACAGTATGGATTATAGATTTTATATTAGCCGTGCCGGAGGATTTTCGGATAGAGCCGATAGGGGAGATGTTTCGGTAATCGATGGTATCACAGGCGAATGGCAAAAAGCCAAAAAAGGGAAAGTCGTCAAGGCCGGGGATACCATCTGGATTTCGGAAAAGAAGAAGCGCGATTACTGGGGATTTATCAAAGACACCCTGGTTTTTGTCGGTAATTTAGCCACCGTTTACCTTGTCATTCAGCAGGCGACCAAATGATCGAACAGCAAGACCACAATAAAGACGGGCTTTTTATTTTCAATTTTTTTGGCGTAATATTGCGCTGGAGAAGGCTTTTGATCGTGAATACCCTTATGGCCGCCGTTATTACGTTGGCAATAATGTTGATGTTTTTTCCCAATTGGTATATGGCAACCACGTCTATAATGCCCCCCGAAAAAGATACGGGAAGCTTCGGATTCGGGGGTGGAATGTTGCCATCCGGATTGGGGGCCCTTTTGGGCGGAAGCGGATTGGCTTTGCCCGGGCTGGCCAGCCCCTCCGATCTTTACGCCTCCATATTGAGAAGCCGCGCGGTGGCGTTGGCGGTTATCGAGAAAAACGATTTAAAAAAGGTTTTTGATGTTGATCTTGAAATTAAAGCGCTTGAGGAATTATATGCCAGAACCGGCGTGAACGTCCAGGCGGAAGGCATAATATCTCTGTCTTTTGAGGATACAGATCCGGAGAGGGCGGCTATTATCGCCAACAGCTTTATCGAGGAACTCAATCGCGTAAATACCGAAAACCTGGTTTCCAAAGCCAAGGCCACCAGAGAGTTCATCGAACTAAGACTCGAAGAATCGATCGAGGATTTAAAGGCCGCCGAAGAGCATTACGAGGCTTTCCAGAAAAAGCATAAGGCTTTTTCGCTCGAGGAGCAGGTTAAGGCGGTTATAAATACCATAGCCACGTTGAAAGGCGAACTTGTGCTGGGCGAGATCGAGCTGGGAGTAATGAAAAAATCATTATCCCCCGATAATATCCGGTATAAAAACCAGCTTTTCAAAATCGAACAGATTCGACAGCAGATAGAAGAGATGGAATCGGGGCAGAGCGCTTCGGGAGATCCCTCCTTGCTTGGCATTTCAATCGCCGAGGCTCCCGAACTCGGTCTCGAATTTGTACGCTTGACGAGAGAATTGAAAATTCAGGAAACCATTTTTGAATTGTTGAAACAGCAGTATGAACACGCCAAGATTCAGGAGATGAGAGATACGCCAACCGTCCAGGTTCTGGATCGGGCCAGGGTGCCGGAACTCAAAAGCAAGCCCAAAAGAGTATACACGGCGGCCCTCGGGGGAGTTTTAAGTTTCGGCCTGACGCTGTTTTTTATACTTGCCTACGAATTTACACAGCGCGAAAAAGAAAAGAATTCCGAAGTATATGGTAAAATTTCTGAGCTTACGAAAATGCTGAACGACGACATTTATTGGCTGAAAACATTATTTTCAAAAAAGGAAAAGGGCGATGTCGGTTAATATCGGTCAGATCGGTCTGGGGGCCTGGGGTCGGAATCTGCTGAGGACCTTTTACAATCTCCCCGAAGCCAGACTCGTATTGGGATGCGACGTCAATACCGCGCAGTTGTCCAGAATCAGCGGAGCGTTCCCCGGCGTAAACTGGACCAGAGATTACTCCGAATTGATCTCCGATCCCGCGCTGGATGCGGTGGTGATTGCCACCCCGCCGGCCGATCATTTCCAGTTGGCATCCAGGGCTCTTGAAGCGGGTAAAGACGTATTTGTTGAAAAACCCCTGGTGCTCAATGTGGATGATGGCCGTAGACTGATAGAAATCGCCCGGAAAAATGAGCGTATACTGATGGTCGGGCATATCATGGAATATCATCCGGCGTCGTTAAAGCTCAAAGAATATATATCTTCGGGGAAATTGGGAAGAGTGTATTACCTGTATTCCAGCAGGGTAAATCTCGGCAAAGTCCGGGATATCGAAAATTCACTCTGGAGCTTCGCGCCCCACGATATTTCCATGATAATGTTTTTGCTGGATCAAATCCCCGTAAGCGTTACCTCCACCGGGGCTGCGTATCTCCAGAAAAACATAGAAGACGTAACTTTTCTGACATTGCATTTTGATGATAAAACCATGGCGCATATACATGTCAGCTGGCTCGATCCTCATAAAGAGCGGAAACTAACGGTCGTGGGATCGAAGATGATGGCCGTATTTGATGATACCGAGAGTACGGAAAAAATCAGGCTCTACGATAAGGGCGTTGACACAAAACTAGATTATAATACCTATGGAGAATATCTCAGTCTCAGGGCGGGTGATATTTTAATTCCCAAAATAGAATCGGCCGAGCCGCTTATGGCTGAATGTTCTCATTTCATCGAGTGTGTAAAAAGCCGAAAGCAGCCGATATCGGATGGCAAAGACGGGCTCCGGGTATTGACGGTTTTAACCGCGGCTCAGAAGTCGATGGAACAGGGCGGCGCACCCGTTGATATTAAATTCGATATATAAGAGGATATATGAATTACTTTAAAGATAAATCCGCCCGAACGGGGAAAAACGTTGCCATCGGATATAATTGTTTCATTGGTAAAAACGCGGTAATAGGCGACGGATGTAAAATCGGGTGCGGGGTGATTATTCATGACGATACGCGAATAGGTTCCAACGTCCGTATCGACGATAATACCGTGCTCGGAAAAACTCCCATGAGGGCGGCTAATACGGCTGTAACAAAAGAACAACAGTTGCCTTCGTTGGAAATAGATGATGATTGCATCATCGGTACATCGGTGGTTATCTATCGGGGAGCCCGCATAGGGAAGAAGGTGCTGGTGGCCGATCTTTCGTCGGTCAGGGAAAACGTGGAAATCGGCGACTTTACTATTGTCGGGCGCGGCGTGACTATCGAGAATTTGTGTAAAATCGGCTCCTACTGCAAACTCGAAACCAATGTCTACATCACCGCCTATTCGTTAATCGAGGATCGCGTGTTTGTGGCGCCCTGCGTGGCGACATCAAACGATAATTTTATCGGCAGGACGGAGGAACGGTTCAAGCATTTTAAAGGAGTTACCATAAGAAAAGGAGGCCGCGTCGGTGTCGGGGCCGTCATTCTTCCCGGAAAAGAAATAGGGGAAGACGCCCTTATCGCGGCCGGCGCCCTTTTAACCGGCGACGCCAAACCGAAGGTGATCTTCGCAGGCGTCCCCGCGAAACCTTTCAGGGAAGTTCCTCCTGAACAGCTGCTGGAAAATCAAAACTGGTAAAGGATACAATATGAAAATCCCCCCTCTGGATTTAAAGAGACAGTACGCCTCAATTAAAAATGAAATCGATTCTGCAATACAAAATGTTCTGAACCATGGCGGTTTCGTTCTCGGGCCCGAGGTGAAAGGGCTTGAGAACAAACTGGCCGAATATTGCGAAACCAAAAACGGCGTCGGGGTGGCCTCGGGAACGGACGCCCTGCTTCTATCTCTCATGGCCGTCGGAATAAAACCCGGCGATGAGGTGATAACATCCACATTTACGTTCTTCGCGACCGCGGGCGTCATAAGCAGGCTGGGAGCGAAACCGGTTTTCGTGGATATAGATCCCGACACATTCAACATCAATCCCGAACTGATCGAGAAGGCGATAACGTCAAAAACCGGCGCGATTATTCCCGTTCACCTTTACGGGCAGATCGCCGCGATGGATGAAATATCGGCCGTGGCAAAAAAACATAATATCCCCGTCATAGAGGATGCTGCCCAGGCCATCGGATCGACCTACAAGGGGAAAAAAGCGGGGAGCTTCGGTCTGACCGGCTGCTTTTCATTTTATCCCACAAAAAATCTCGGCGCTTATGGGGATGGAGGATTTATTACAACCGACGATGATGAAACCGCCGATTTGCTTCGCAGGTTAAGGCTTCACGGCGCCCGGCCTAAATATTTTCACTCTATAATAGGTATTAACAGCAGGCTCGACTCCATGCAGGCCGCAGCCTTGCTGGTAAAATTAAGACATCTTCCCGAATGGCACGAGGCCAGAAGAACCAGGGCGCGATATTACGACAAACTGCTTTCGGATATCGATCAGGTAAAAACACCCCTCGTACATGATTATAATTATCATATTTATCATCAGTACACAATCCTCGCTGAAAAGCGCGATGAGTTGAAAGAATATTTAAAATCCAAAGACATCGGTTGCGAAATATATTATCCCTTACCCATGCATTTGCAGGAGTGTTTCAAAAACCTGGGATATGAAAAAGGCGATATGCCGGTGGCGGAAAACGCGTCGGAAATGGCGCTTTCGATTCCTATTTTCCCGGAATTAACCGATCACGAGCAGGATTACATCGTAGAAACAATCAAGGAGTTTTATAAGGGTTGACCATAAAAGCCGCCTTGGTTATCGGCGCCAGGCCGCAATTCATCAAGGCCGCCCCGCTTATCATCGAGATGGGGCGGTTTTTCGAAACCGTAATGATACATACCGGGCAACATTACGATTTCATGATGTCGGAGACTTTTTTCGAAGAGCTCGATCTGCCGGAGCCCGATTACCATTTGAATCTCGAATCCCGAACTCCCGGCAAATTGACCGGTGAGATGATCGTCGGTTTGGAATCGGTCTATGATTTTGAAAAACCGGATTTCGTGGTGGTTGTCGGAGATACCAACTCCACCCTGGCGGGCGCTGTCGCGGCCGCCCAGCAGGGATTGCGGATATTCCACGTGGAAGCCGGGGTCAGATCAAAAGATCAAAAACTTCCCGAGCAGATTAACCGCGTGGTAACAGATTCAATTTCGGATTGTTTTTTCTGCCCCACTCCGACCGCCGTGGAAAATCTGAAAACCGAGGGCAAAGTTACAGGTGCTTACGATACCGGTGATATAATTTACGACAGCCTTCGCTTGATAGAAAAACAGATACCGGATAAACCATCGAAACCGGGCGAGCTTCCCGGTAATTTCGCGCTTATGACCCTTCACCGGGCCGAGGCGGTCGATAACATTAAGCATTTAAAAAGCATATTATCCTCCCTGAAATCTTCGCCTCTGCCGATAATCTTTCCCGCCCATCCCAGGACAGCCAAGATGATAGATTATTTTGGACTGAAGGAAGAAATTCCCAGAAATATTATCATGCTCGGTCCGGTGGGATACGCGGATCTTCTCTCGCTATTAAGATTGTCGGAATTTGTCGTTACAGATTCCGGAGGCGTGCAGAGGGAGGCGGTTTATTTGAATAAGCCTGTATTTGTTCCCAGGCCGGAGACCGAATGGGTCGATTTCGAAAAGTTGAAAAGAGTTAGGGTTGTAGGCTATGATTTCGATTTAGCGGGCTTACAACCTGAAACTGCCGATTTTGGAGATGAATTGTCGTATTTGCTGAGGCCTTCAGCAAAAAAAATGATTGAGATATTGAAATCTTTGTTTTAGAAGCTGATTATCAATCGGATAAACCAATTGGCGGACTATTGAATTCATGAAACCCAGAAGAGTATGTATATTTGCCGACGAGCGTACAGTGCATGCCCGCCGATGGGTCGAGGGCCTACGGTCGCTCGGCATTCAGGTCGATCTTATAACCCTGATTAAAGAAAACAAATATGATATCGGCGGTATATCTCTGGGTTCGCATAGCAAAGTCTCCTATCTTACAAAAATCGGGAAACTCCGTTCCCTCGTAAAAAAATTAAATCCCGATATATTTCATGCCCATCATGCCTCCAGTTTCGGTTATTTGGCGAGCTTTGTCGATCATCCCGCGAAGGTGCTGTCGGTGTGGGGATATGACGTTATAACGTTTCCTTATAAGAATATGATTAATCGAGCTATGATCAGGCGCGCCCTGAATCGTACCGGTTATATCACCGCTACGAGCGCCTACCTCAAACAGGCAGTGTTAAAATTAAATAACAGCATCAAAAACATTGATATTATCCCATTCGGAGTCGATACCGATCTTTTCGGATATTTCGATAAAAAACCCTCCGATGAAATAGTTATAGGCATAGCAAAATCCCTGCGCCCCAAATACGGCATAGATATCCTGATTCGCGCCTTTGGTAATCTTAAAAATAAATTTGGAAATATTAGACTGAAAATCGCCGGCAAAGGGGAGTTCGAAACCGAATATAAAAACTTGGTGAAAGATTTAGGAATTGGTGGATCTGTTGATTTTTTAGGATTTGTGGATCACTCGAAGCTACCGCGTCTGTTTTCAACGTTAGATATTTTTGTTATGCCGTCAATCGACGAGAGTTTCGGGGTGGCGGCGCTCGAAGCTTCGGCAACCGGGTTGCCGGTCGTAGCCTCGAGGGTGGGCGGCGTGCCGGAAGTGATCGAAGACAATGTGACGGGGTATTTGATCGAAAGAAAAAACGTTGCGGAATTAACCGCGGCGCTCGAAAAACTGATCGAGGATCCTCGGCTCAGATCGGTTATGGGAAAGGCCGGACGGAAATTCGTGGAGGAAAAATACAGGTGGAACGATAATCTTCAGGCAATGAATAATTTATATGAAAATATCCTTGCGGGCCCGGCAAAAGGAATCGATATTTGATTCTTAAATTCTTGATGTAGTATCAAGTTATCCGCGTTAAGCAGGATTTGAGTTTATTTGGACGAATCGAAATTATGAATGACATTAAATGCGCTTTCACCGTCGATTTTGAAGACTGGTACCAGGGTTTTGAGATATTCCCCATGGAATCATGGATAAACTACGAGTCCAGGATCGAGCGAAATTGCCATAAAACCTTAAAACTCTTGAGTGATTTCAATGTTAAAGCCACTTTTTTTGTTCTGGGATATCTCGCGGATAAATATCCCCGATTGGTCGAGGCCATTCATAAGGAAGGGCACGAGATAGGCGCCCATGGATATTCCCATACCCAGCTATTCAAGCTGGACCCTGAGAAATTCGACGACGAGATTAAGCGTACAAGTAATGCCCTTGCCGGCATTACCGGGAAAAGACCGATCGGTTTTCGGGCGCCCATATTCTCCATGGTAAAAGACTCTCGGTGGGCCTTAGATGTTTTGGTGGAAAACGGTTTCAAATATGATTCGAGCATCCTTCCCACCTTTAATTACAGGTACGGTATCGTGGCGGCGGAGAGATTCTGTAATGAGATAAAAACCGAACGCGGCAACAGCATTATCGAAATTCCCGTCACCACGGCGAAATTTTTGAATCTCAATATTCCCGTCGGGGGAGGCGCCTATTTCCGCGTCTGGCCTTACAGCGTCACTCGCTGGGGATTCCGTCAGGTTGTAAAGAGCGGTAAGCCCGGCGTGTTTTATATGCATCCCTGGGAGATTGACACGGAGCAACCCCGGATCAAGCTGCCGCCGAGGCTGTATCTGACTCATTATACCGGATTGAATACGACCGAAAGGAAACTGAAAAAACTGCTCACTGATTTCGATTTTTCCACTATGGCAAACGTTTTCGGATTTGAGTATTAAAGGTAATCATGGAACAAAGCAAAAAACCTGCTATTTTCCTGGATAGAGACGGGGTTCTGATTGTGGAGCGAGATTTTTTGATGAATCCCGATGATATAGAGTTCTATCCTGAAACAATAAAGGCGCTGGCCGCTATAAAGAACGAATATATTAAAATCGTGGTTTCCAACCAGTCCGGAATCGCCAGAGGGTATTTCACATCGGAGGATGTCGAACGAGTCAATAATGAAATATCCAAAATGCTTGTCCGCAAAGGGATCATTATTGACGCCTGGCTTTTTTGCCCTCACGGACCCGAGGATGAATGCTCCTGCAGGAAACCTCGACCCGGCATGATACTGGAAGCCGCGGAGAAATTAAACATTGACCTGAAAAAAAGTTGGATAATAGGTGATAAATCGTCGGATATCGAAGCCGGAAAAGCCTCCGGTATAAAAACGGTTCTGGTGAAAACGGGATATGGCGGATCCGAGCCGGGGGCTTCGAACGCCAATCCCGATTTCACGGCTTTAGATATCAGCGAAGCGATTGAATATATAAACAGGAGCGCGTTTTGAAAAAGAATATGCTGATAACCGGCGGATCCGGATTCATCGGGTCTTTTCTTGCCGAAGAACTTCTAAAACGAGGTTATTCCGTATGCGCGGTCGACAATCTATCCACCGGGAAACTGGAAAACATAGCGCATTTGAGAAATAATCCTGATTTCGAATTTGTAACCGGCACCATAATGAATAAAGATTTGATGGACGATCTTGTGGCCCGGGCGGAAACCGTATTCCATCTGGCCGCCGCCGTGGGAGTCAGGCTGATCATAGAGCGGCCGGTGGAAACCATCGAGACCAATATCCTGGGAACGGAGATAATCTATAAACTGGTGAATAAGCATAAGAAGAAAGTGATAATAACCTCGACCTCCGAAATATACGGTAAAAACAACGAGATTCCATTTAAAGAAAACGCCGATTCTGTTTACGGCCCCACCGCCAAATCGAGATGGAGTTACGCCTGTAGCAAGGCGATTGACGAATTTCTGGGATTAGCCTATCATAATGAAAAAAAACTGCCGTTGGTTATAGTGAGATTGTTCAATACCATCGGACCGCGTCAAACCGGCGCTTATGGAATGGTTGTTCCGACATTTGTCCAGCAGGCCCTTCTGAAGCATCCCATCACCGTTTTCGGAGACGGCGAGCAGACGCGGTGTTTTGCGAATGTCAAAGACGTGGTTTGGGCGATGGCTGAACTTGCCGAAACGCCTGATGCTATAGGCGAGGTTTTTAATATAGGGACCACGGAACTGGTTTCGATTAAAGATCTGGCCGCCAGGGTCAAGAAACTATGTAATTCGAATTCGGAGATAATCAAAGTTCCCTATGATAAAGCTTACGAAACCGGTTTTGAGGATATGTATCAACGGAAACCCGATATCTCCAAAATTCAGAAATTAATCGGATATAAACCTAGGAATAATCTTGAAAAAACTATAGTGGAAATAATAGATTATTTTAAGACATGATCTATCTCTATTACATCGGGTCTTTTTTTCTGCCTTTTCTGGCCTCAATGATACTGGTGCCTCTGGTTAAATGGAACGCTTCAAGGTTGGGATTCGTCGATATACCCGCAGCGAGAAAGGTGCATGTTTATCCAGTGCCCCTGGGCGGTGGATTGGCGGTTTTTCTCAGCGTCGTCTTAACTGCGCTGATCGCGGTTACATTCGCCGATTTTCAGATACCCAGGAGTATTATCGGGCTCTTCGCCGGCGCCTTTCTGTTGATTACGGTCGGGTTTCTTGATGATGTTTTCGAGTTGGATTACCTGACAAAGCTGCTTGGTCAGGTCGTTTCCGCGATGATATTCCTGGCTTTTCTCGAGCAATCGTTGCCTTTATTTTCTCCCATGGTTTTCATCATAATTTCAGTGTTCTGGATCGTCTCGCTGTCCAACGCTTTGAATTTCCTGGATAATATGGATGGGCTCTGCGGTGGAATAACCTTGATCTCCGTCCTGGCCTACGGGGTGCTTTTTCTTCTTAAGGGTATGCCCATGTACGCGATACTCAGCTTCGCCATCGCGGGCTCGGTTCTGGGTTTTCTAAAACATAACTTCACTCCCGCGTCTATTTTTTTGGGCGATGCCGGAAGCCTGTTTTTCGGATATTCGCTGGCCTGCCTTAGCATTGTGCATATAAACACCGGCGCCTCCATGAGCATCGCCGGAGCCCTCGGACCCATCATCATTCTCGCCTACCCCGCTTTCGATCTGATATTCGTTACTTTTTCCAGGTTGAAAGAGGGAAGAAAATTATATATCGGGGGCAAGGATCATTCGTCGCATAAGTTAAATGTGTTGGGAATAACAAAGGGAAGCGCCGTTTTCATAATTCTATTAATAAATATTTTTCTCGTCTCTCTGGGTATTTTGCTCTACAGGTTCGAAAATTCCCCTCTGTTGACTCTCGGTATCGTAATAATAGCATTGATATTGTCTTTTTTCGGCGCGCATCTTTATAAGAATTTCTTGTTTTTGAGAGAGAAAATCACCCTGGTTCTGTCCGATTTGCTTTCGATTAATCTGGCCTTTATAATTTATTTTTATATAAAATCCGCAGGCGGCGACTACGGATCGGATATCATGGCGGCTGACGAGCTTTTGATGGCCCTGGCCTGGATCAACGCTTTCTGGGTAGTTCTCTACGCCATTATGGGTCTGTATGACATATATTTCGAGCGCCCTTATAAAAAGCAGTTAATCTCGCTGATAAAAAGCGTGGCCGCCGGTCTGGTTATATTCTTAATCGCCAATTATGATCCCGAAATGGGAATGCAAATCTCAATTACCTTTATCGTCTTATTCCTTTTAATCCTGGTTTTCCTCAACACTGTTTTCAGGCGGATTATATTTATAGTTTTCAAACGAAGGTATTTCGACAGTCGGAATACCTTAAAAGCCGTGGTGGTTTGTGCCCCGGGCGTGACTCCCGGCAATGATTCCGTCGAGCCGTTTAAAAAACAATATGACGTTGTAGGATTCCTGGGGAACGGCTTGTATAACGGCCTGAATAAAATCGGGGAAATCGACGATCTGACCGAAATCCTGCGTAAAAACAAAATCGCCAGAGTAATAGTAGATTACGGCGACGGAAATTACAGCGACATAGCAAACGTATTTCATTCGGCGTATTACATGGAAACCCTGTTTCTGATAAACGACAGGTCGGCGGAAAACAAAAGGGGTTTCAGGATTATGCCTACGATATTTGATGATAAGTATATAATTTCAGTCAAACAGAGAGGATTTTTCGCCACCATTTTAAAAAGACTTGCCGATTTCGCGTTGGCGGGCGCCGCGCTTGTTCTGACTCTTCCTTATTCGGTCTATAAAATCCTGAGGGCGCGTCATAAGAATATAAAAGCCATAACGGAGGCTCAGATCGTCGCGTTTGGAGAAAGGGAGGGAAAAATCAAGCTCGATCCGGCGGCGGCAGGATCGCCGTATAAACGAAGCTGGTGGGCCTTGCTATCGGTTTTGAGGGGCGATATATGTCTGTATGGGGCGACTATAACGACCATGGAGGAGTATAAATCGAGCCTGAACAATATCCCCGGATACTGGAAAAAATTCCTGGTAAAACCCGGATTATTCGGTCCCGGATACTCCGGCAAGACACCGTTGGCTAAATTCAAGCTCGATCTCGCATACATGGAAAAAACTTCAACAATGGGAGATTTTTTGATGATTATCAAATCGCTGATCGGATTTTCTCCCATAAAAAACGAGGACTTGAAGAATGCTTGATTTGAAGTTTATAAGATCAAATCCGGATATAGTTAAAGAAGCCGCGAAAAACAAAGGCGAAAAAGTCGATATCGACAAAATCCTGGAGCTGGATAGAAAACGCCGCGATATTATCGGCGAGGTTGAAAAACTTAAATCGGAAAGAAACACCGCGACGTCAGAGATCGCCAGGGTGAAAAAAGAAGGCGGGGACGCTTCCACGCTTATTTCAAAAATGAAAACAGTCAGCGACAGGATATCCGGATACGATAATGAGCTCCGGGACGCGGAAACCGAAATCAACGAAAGATTGCTGTGGGTGCCGAATATTCCGCATGAATCCGTTCCCGTCGGGCAAACCGATGACGATAACGTGGAGATAAGAAAATGGGGGGAGTTGAAATCCTTTGACTTCGAGGTCAGGCCCCACTGGGAAATAGGCGAGATGATCGGCGGACTGGATATTCCTCACGGCGCTAATGTAAGCGGATCGGGATTTTATTTCTCGATAGGCCCCGTGGCAAAACTGGAGCGGGCGCTCATTAATTTCATGCTTGATCTGCATACCGGGGAACACGGATACACCGAGGCCTATGTTCCTTACCTGGTCGGGGAAAACGCCATGCGGGGAACGGGCCAGATACCCAAGCTGGAAGAAGATATGTATCGTATTGAAAGCGACGGGCTTTATCTCATTCCCACAGCGGAGGTTTCCCTTACCAATATTCACGCCGGCGAAATACTTCATCCCGGTTCTTTGCCGAAGAAAATCTGCGCCTTCTCGCCCTGTTTTCGTCGTGAAGCCGGTTCGTATGGCAAAGAAACGCGCGGAATCGTACGTGTACACCAGTTTCATAAAGTGGAGATGGTTAAAATCGTCGAGCCCGAGACGTCATATAACGAGCTCGAATCTCTTCTTGAGAACGCCGAGAAAGTTATGCAATTGCTCGATTTGCCTTTTAGGGTTCGCGTGTTATGCACCGGAGATCTGTCTTTTTCGGCGGCCAAATGCTACGATATCGAGGTCTACGCGCCGGGAATGGATGCCTGGCTCGAGGTATCGTCATGCTCCAATTTCGAGGATTTTCAAGCCCGCCGCATGAACCTCAGATACAGGCCCGAAAAAGGCGCTAAACCCATATTCCCGCACACCCTGAACGGATCGGGAGTGGCCTTGCCGAGAACCGTCGCCGCCATTCTCGAAAATAACCAGACCAAAGACGGACAGATCGTAATTCCTGAAGTCCTGCGTTCCTATATGGCGGGAATGGAAAGAATTGGGGTATAGCCTTTGAATCTCTTCAGCCGCAAATATCGGGGATCATCCTACGTCGGTTATTCCGCTTTCTTCAAGGGATTTCTTATTATCGGTATGATCGTCGTGGTCAGCATTTTCATTTATTTCAGCCAGACCATCGTATCTGGGCTTCGCGCCGATGCCGCCCGCGTATCACAAGCCTACGCCCGCCTTATTCAATATGGAGCCAGCGAGGCCACCGATCCGGCGGTGATCGATTTTATTTTTGAAAATATTATTACCAAAGTCAATTTCCCCATCGTCGTAACCGACAGAGACGGCGTTCCCGTGGCATGGACCGTCGATATCGATCCCGCCGATACTTCCCTGGAAGCCGGCCAAAAGCTGTATAAGTATATCAGAGAGTTTGATAGATCGAACCAGCCCATTGAGATAACTTCGCAGGACGAGATTATCAGCATCCTTCATTACGGCGATTCCAATCTTATCGGGCTTTTGCAGTTGATACCCGCGATTGAAATATTCGTGGTCGGCTTTTTTATCCTGATCGCCTTTATTGGATTCCGGCACATCCAACTGTCGGAACAGCGTTCCATATGGGTCGGAATGGCCAAGGAGACGGCTCATCAACTCGGTACGCCGCTTTCTTCCCTGATCGGATGGGTGGAGCTTCTCAGACTCAAATATGAGGAAGGGAAAATGAAATTCCCCTCCGGGGATTCCGAAACGGATTTTGACGACGTTTCCACCAGAATGCTGGGGGATCTAAAAAGGCTCGATCGCATCGCCACCCGTTTCGGCCAGATCGGATCCGTCCCGGAGCTCGAGGAAAACAATCTGAATAATGTCATATCGGAGGTGGTATCGTATTTCAAGGCGCGAATTCCCACACGGGGTATCTCCGTTATTGAAAAATACGGCGAAATCCCGCCGGTGAAAATAAACACCGAATTAATCAGCTGGGTAATCGAAAATCTTATTAAGAATTCGATGGAATCCACCAGTCCCGGAGCCGGTATTATAAGTATCAAGACCGAATATGATCCGGGGCACAAAAATGTGCTGATCACAGTTGAGGATAATGGCAGGGGCATTCCTCCCTCGCGGCAGAAGAGAATATTCGCTCCCGGATTCACCACCAAAAAGCGAGGATGGGGACTGGGATTAACTCTTGCGAAAAGGATAGTGGAGGAATATCATAAAGGCAAGATTAGCTTGAAATACTCCGATCCCGACATCAGGACCGCGTTCGGGATCGAACTACCGGTGTGATTATGCAGAACGAAAGCGAAAAAACGATACTCTGGGTCGATGATGAAATCGATCTTCTTTCCGCGCATGTGATCTACCTGCGGGAACGCGGCTACAAGGTGTTGGAGGCCACCAACGGCGATGACGCTGTAGAAATGGTCAAAAACGAGATAATCGATCTGGTTCTTCTGGACGAGATGATGCCCGGCCGTGATGGCCTCTCCACATTGGAAGGCATTAAAGACATTAATCCCCTGCTTCCCGTGATAATGGTTACCAAATCCGAGGAAGAGCATCTCATGGACGAAGCCATAGGCAAGAAAATAGACGATTATCTTACCAAACCTGTTAATTTGAGCCAGATTCTATCGGCTATTAAGAAAATCCTCGATAAACAACGCTTAACCGAAAGCGCTCTTACCCGCGAATTCGTCATGGAGTTTTCAAATATTAATCAAAAATTGTCCGGCCCCCTGGATTGGAAAGATTGGATAGATATTCATGTCAAGCTTTCCGCCATAGACCTCGAACTGGAAAGATTCCGGGATGTGGGGCTCAAACAATCACTGAAGGATTTGAAAAAACAGAGCGCCTCCGAATTCGGAAGATATATTGTTCAAAACTATCCGCAATGGATTAAAGATCAAAACGGCCCCCCGTTCTCCGCCGATGTTGTAAAGGATCATGTCGTGCCCCTGTTAAAAAAAGGAATCCAGACCTTTTTTATCGTGATCGACTGCATGAGACTCGATCAATGGCTTATGATCGAACCGGTGCTGGCGGAGTATTTCAACATCAAAAAGGAATATTATTATTCCCTTCTCCCCACCGCCACGCCGTTTTCAAGAAACGCTATTTTCGCGGGTGAGTTTCCCGACGAGGTGGCGAGGTTAAATTCCGATCTCTGGCGCAAATCCAGCAACGAAGCCAGCAGAAACCGTTATGAAAGACAGCTTCTGGATAGAAATCTCGCCCTGCAGGGTCTAAAACTCAAATCCGAGCCCAAATATGTCAAGGTCCTGGATATCGAAGAAGGGCAAAACGTCGCCAAAAAGATAAAATCGTATTCGTCCGTGCCGTTGCTGTCTATTGTCTATAACTTCGTCGATAAAATGATCCATGGCCGCAGCGAATCGGATATATTGCGGGAGATCGCGCCCAATGAGGCTGCGTTCAGATCCCTGGTGAAATCCTGGTTTGAACATTCTCACCTGCTCGATATGCTTAAAACTCTGTCGAGCTGGGATTGTGCGGTCGTCATAACTACCGATCACGGTTCTGTAATCGGCACCAGGGGCGCTATCGCATACGGCAAAAGGGATACCTCCACAAACCTGCGTTACAAATACGGCGACAACCTTAACTGCGACCCGAAACAGGCCTGGCTCGTAAAAGATCCCGGCTCCCTGCGGCTGCCCGTATGGGGATTGGGAACCTCATATATAATCGCTCTCGAGGATTACTACTTCGTATACCCCACCAACTATTCGGAATATAAAAGATACTATCTCAACAGCTTCCAGCACGGGGGAATATCTCCCGACGAGATGATCCTGCCCGTAGCTGTTTTGCGTCCCAAGTAGAATTATTATAAACGACTTTATTGCGAAATAATCTAAGGTGTTATGTCCACTATTTTATTGACCGAAACGAAATCAGCCGACGAAACCGAGCGTCTCGGATTTGAGCTTGCAGAATCGCTTAATCCCGATGATGTTGTCGCTCTTTACGGCGATCTGGGCTCCGGAAAAACCTGTTTTGTAAGCGGTATCGCGCGGGGATTGAATGTCTCGAAATCCGTAAAAAGCCCTTCGTTCAACATTATTAATGAATATCCCGGCGACATTCCGCTTTTTCATATAGATTTTTACCGGTTAGAGAAATCGGCCGAAATCGAGGATATCGGATGGACCGAGTACCTGGATTCAGGCGGAATTGTTATTATAGAATGGGCCGAACGCGTAAAAAATGTGTTGCCGTCCAAGCGGATCGATGTTTATTTTCAAATTCTGAATAATGTTAGCAGACGATTGGAGATAATCGCCGTTGATGGTTCTGGGAATTGAAACTTCTGATGATTTTGTAGGGGTCGGTCTCGCGGATGAGACGGGAATACTTATCTCCAGGGCATCAGACCCCGAATTGAGGAATAAAAACCTGCTGCACGAGTTTACCAAAAATACGCTGGAATTGGCTGGCAAAACCTTCCCGGACGTAGATGGAGTCTCGGTTTCCCTGGGCCCCGGATCGTTTACCGGGTTGCGCGTGGGGCTTGCCGCCGCCAAAGGAATATGCTGGTCAAGGAATATTCCTCTTGCGGGAATTCCTTCCACCGAGGCCATTATGGAATCGGTCTGCAATGCCGCCGGTAAATTCCTCGCCGTCAAAGATGCCCGTCGAAATGAGTTTTATTATGGCGGCTTCGAATGTGACGGCCCTAAATGGATTAGAATTATCCCGGATAAAACCGGCGCCATTGACGATATTCTCGAGCTTGTGACTCAAGGATTTAAGGTGGCCGGCCGCCGCGTTCAACTTGAGAAATCCGGTATATCGCCTGAGAATATAATAGAATATAATCCCGATGATCTGGGCGGAACAGTGGCCCTTATGGGGCGCAACAGACTTGTTAACGGTCAAAGCCTGAATATAGCGTCAGCGGCCCCGGAATATCTGCGTTATCCCGGCATAGGAAGGCCAGGGAGGTAGTTTATGCCTAATATCACTATCAGGCGAATGGCGGAAGGCGATCTTGATGTGGTAAGCGCTATCGAGAAGGAGGTTTTTCAGGACCCCTGGACTATGAGCGCCTTTAAAACCGATCTCAATAATAATATGGCCTGGCCAATAGTGGCCGAATTTGAAAATAAGATCGTCGGTTATTCCAATATCTATATCGTTGCCGGAGAGGTCCAGATCGGCAATTTCGCCGTGGCCCCCGGATTCCGTAAGCGGGGTGTGGGTAAAAGAATGATGAATGAAATTTTCGAAAAAGCGAATGAAAATAAATGCCGAACGGTATTTCTCGAGGTAAGGGAGTCCAATCTTCCGGCGATGGAGCTATACAAATCTTATGGTTTTAATTCCGCGGGCAAGAGAAAAGATTACTACTCCAATCCCAGAGAAAACGCTATAATAATGGTTAAAGAGCTGTAATGGTTGAATGGTTTAAAAGATCGAAAAAAGGCATCTCCAGCGATGAAAGACGGGATATCCCTGACGGCGTCTGGACTAAATGCTCCTCATGCGGTGAAATCCTGACGGTTATTCTACTCGAAAAATCGTATTGGGTTTGCCCGAAATGCGACTACCATTTCAAGATACCCGCCGATTCCTATATAAAACTTATAATTGACGATGGCACCTTTGAGGAATATGACACCAATCTTATTTCCGGCGATCCTCTGAAGTTCAAAGATTCAAAAAAATATCCTGAAAGAATCGCCGCCGCCCGCAAGAAAACGGGAAAAAATGACGCCGTCATTTCGGGATTGGGGAGAATCAGCGACATTGACACTTCATTTGCCGTTATGGATTTTAATTTTATCGGTGCCTCGATGGGGAGCGTGGTGGGAGAGAAGGTCGCCCGGGCCATAGAAAGATCTCTGGACCGGGAGTTTCCCCTGGTGATTGTCAGTTGTTCCGGGGGAGCGCGTATGATGGAGGGAATACTGTCCTTGATGCAGATGGCGAAAACCTCGGCGCTCCTGTCGCTTTTAGATAAACATAGAATCCCCTTTATCTCCGTCCTGACCAATCCCACCACGGCTGGCGTTATGGCGTCTTATGCGTCCCTGGGAGACATAATCATCGCCGAGCCAAAAGCTTTGCTCGGTTTTGCGGGTCCCCGCGTTATCGCCCAGACCATCGGCGGCGAATTGCCGCCCGGCTTTCAATCGTCCGAATTTCTGCTCGAACACGGGTTTCTGGACGCTATTGTCCCGCGCAGAAATTTGAAAGAGACAATTTCAAAGCTCTTGAGATATATGCTTCCCGATAACCTCCCTTTATTCGATCAATAGTAATAATGAATTATAACGAAGTTCTGGATTATATGTTCGCCATGGAGAAGTTCGGCGTAAAGTTGGGGCTTGTCAATATTACGAAGTTTTTATCGAAGCTCGGCAATCCGCACAATTCCTTTAATTCGGTTCATGTCGCCGGCACAAACGGCAAAGGCTCAACCGTCGCCATAATGGAATCGATTCTTACAGCGGCAGGTTACAGGGTCGGCGCTTTTACCTCTCCTCATCTGGTCGATTTCCGGGAAAGAATTAAGATTAACGGACGTTTTATCGACAAGAAATATGTTACGGATTTTATGAATGACAATTTCAAGAAAATTAAAAAATATCAAACGACTTATTTCGAGGTGGTCACGGGGCTCGCCTTTTCATATTTCAAAGACGAAAAAGTGGATATCGCCTTGATCGAAACCGGGTTGGGTGGACGTCTCGATGCCACCAACGTGTTGAATCCTAAAGTCATTGTCGTTACCAATGTCGCCACCGAACATACAAAATGGCTCGGCTTTAAAATACGCGAGATAGCCGCCGAGAAAGCCGGGGTGATTAAACCCGGAGTGCCCGTCGTTACCGCCGCCATCAATTTCGATGCCAGAAAAATCATCCGTCAAACATGCGAACGAAATAAATGCAATCTCATTTCCGTTTTCGACGAGACTCAATGGATAATAAAAGATATAAACCGCGACTGCACCGAAATGGATATCTTCACCAGGTCGAATAAATACTACAACCTGAGACTCCAGCTTCCGGGGCGGCATCAGCTCGAAAATGCGGTCGGGGCGTTGATTGCCACAGAGCTCCTGGAGGACCAGACCGGTATTAAAGTCTCACCGTCGTCCGTGGCCGCCGGGTTCAGGAACGTTAAATGGGACGGCAGATTGCAGAGAATATCTTCCAATCCCGATATTATACTCGACGTGGCGCACAATCCCGCGGCCCTTGCCAGAATTCGCGAATATTTCAACGAGTTCTACGATGATAGAAAAATAATAACGGTGTTCGGAATTCTCTCCGATAAGGATTACAAACAGATGCTCGAGGAGCTGGATCGTATAGCGGATATTATAATACTCACCCGCCCCATGACCGACCGGGCCGCCGATCCCGAAGCCCTCGCCAGGGAGATTCCCAAAAACGGCTTTAACATAAATGTTATTCCCATGGTTGGCGACGCTTATAGAACTGCTAAAGAAATAGCCGAAAAGGATGACGTTATCCTGGTTACCGGATCTCATTTTACGGTGGGCGAAGTCTTATCGCATCTTTCCGGATGATCTTATTGTGTTGTGGCCCGAGGGAATAATTGTTAATCCCGTTTGTAGTTACTGAAATGGGTAGCCATTATGTCCGGATTTGAATTGGTTTCAAGCTACAGGCCCATGGGTGATCAGCCCGAAGCCATCAGGCAGCTGCTCGAAGGCCTCCGCCGGGGAGATAAATACCAGACCCTTCTCGGCGTTACCGGCTCGGGTAAGACTTTCACCATGGCGAATGTCATTGCCGCGTTTAAAAAACCGGCGTTGATAATATCCCATAATAAAACCCTGGCGGCTCAGCTTTACGGTGAGTTGAAGGGATTTTTTCCGAAAAATGCGGTCGAGTTTTTTATAAGCTATTACGATTACTATCAGCCCGAAGCGTACATTCCGACTACCGATACCTATATAGAAAAGGACACCTCCATTAACGATGATATTGACAGGTTGAGGCTCAGGGCCACCTCCTCGCTTCTTGAAAGGGATGACGTTATAATCGTGGCTTCTGTATCCTGTATATACGGGTTGGGATCGCCGTCGGATTATAAGGAGATGCTGGTTTTCCTGGAGGTTGGCCGGCAGGTAGATCGCGATTCTCTTTTACGGGATCTTATCAATATTCATTACCAGAGGAACGATATCGAATTCGGCCGGGGGCATTTCAGGGTCAGAGGAGACGTCGTCGAAATTCATCCCGCCTACGAGGAGGAGGCGGTCAGGATTCAGTTTTTCGGCGATGAGATCGAAAAAATCACCATAGTAAATCTCATTGACGGGACGGTCATAGCAGAAAAACATAGGCACGCCATCTATCCCGCCCGGCATTTCGTTACCGAACGCGAAAACCTCCTGAGGGCTATCGATGATATCGAAGCCGAGATTGAGCAAAGGTTGAAATTTTTTCGCGAGAACGGCAAACTCCTTGAAGCTCAAAGACTCGAATCCCGAACGCGATATGATATCGAGATGATGAGGGAAATCGGATATTGTACCGGAATCGAAAACTACTCCCGCCATCTTGCCGGCCGAAAAGAGGGTGATCCTCCCTACACCCTGTTTGATTTTTTTCCCCCGGAATTTATAACCATTATCGACGAATCTCATCAGACCATCCCGCAGATAAGGGGAATGTACCGTGGCGACAGGTCCCGTAAAGAAACCCTGGTCGAACATGGATTCAGGCTGCCGTCCGCCCTTGATAACAGGCCCCTGTTTTTCGAGGAGTTCGAGAGCCGGCTGTATAGAACCGTCTTCGTTTCCGCCACTCCGGCGGAGTTTGAGCTGGAGAAATCGGGTGGCGTTGTGGTGGAGCAGATAATACGCCCCACCGGCCTGGTGGACCCCGTGATCGTGGTTAAACCTATAGAGAAACAGATTGATGATTTAATCGAACAGATAAAGATAAGAACCGCCCGGGGCGAGAGGGTGCTGGTAACAACCCTCACCAAAAGAATGTCCGAGGACCTTACCGATTACCTTCAGAACCTCGGAATAAAGGTGCGCTACCTTCATTCGGAGATTGACGCCATAGATCGCGTCGAAATACTCCGCGATTTGAGGCTGGCGGAATTCGATGTTCTGGTCGGTATCAACCTGTTAAGAGAAGGTCTGGATCTACCGGAGGTATCGCTGGTCGCCATACTTGACGCCGACAAAGAGGGTTTCTTGCGTTCCGAAAGATCGCTTATACAAACAGCTGGCCGCGCCGCCCGCAATAAGGCCGGCGAGGTAATCCTTTATGCCGATACAATTACCAATTCAATAAAAAAAGCGGTAACCGAAACCAAAAGACGGCGACTGGTACAGGTCGAGTTTAACAAAACCCATGGAATCGAACCCCGGACCATATATAAATCGCGCGAGGACATCATGAAAACAACCTCCTTTGCCGACGTCAAATCCCCGATACCTGAAAAATCCGCTGCCGAGGAGATCGACGCCGTCGCAAGACTGGAAATCGAGGAAAAGTTGAAGACCCTGGAGAAAATGATGAGAAAAGCCGCCAAAGATCTCCAGTTCGAAAAGGCCGCGGAACTCAGAGATGAGATATCGCGGTTAAGAAAAATGAAATGAGGTTTATGATGCTTAAATCGGGACTTATGGGAATCTTGATATTTTTATTGATTATCGCGTGCAACGGATCGGATGTCACCAGGCCGGCCGATATAAACGACTACGACGCCATTTATCATATAGTCTCCATCGACAGGGCGCCCGAATTCAATATCGATCTTCTGGATTTCTCGGTCCCCGATACGCTGCCGTCCGTGTTGACCCAGGTGCAATTGGAGCATTACTGGTTCAATCTAACCTATGATTCCCTGGATCTTCCCATAGATATTGAATATCCTGATGCCCAGGATTCCCTGGGAACTCTGCCCGAAGCGGGCGTACGAGAAATCAAATTCTTTTATGGTACGCTGGAAATTATCGGGATCGATACCGCGGGCGGCGGCCAGGAATCTATCCGGCGTTCCACGGAGTTCGCCATCCGGGGCGAGATTTCCGCAACGTTTAAAAAATTCGGTTCGGATTATAACCACCGCCGCGGCTGGCTGTTAACCGGGATATCCGATGTTGTTTATACGGCCGCTTATCCGCAGGGCATAACCCAGATTACCATTAACTCGGCTTCTTACCCTGAACTGATAGTGTCGACCGGCCTGAAATCGTTGGACGAGATTCTCGCTTTTGCCCCCGGAGAATCCGTTACCGTAACTGTAAACGGCTCCAACCTCAATGATTTATTCCGGATAAGGTACCCTCAGGGAATCGGCTTCCAGACCGTTCTTCTGGAACCCGATTCCAATAACAGCTTTGTAACGGAATTCCGGATGCCGGAAATCGAACGGGCAAGCCATTTTTTGGTTGAGGCGATAGGTGAAACGTCTTTCCGGGAAGATGGTCCATTCAGGTATGAAGCCATAGGTGTTTTGTTTAAGGTGGAATAATGGATAAACGCTTATTTGTCGCCATCAATTTCGTGTTTAGGGTAAAGAATTACCTTGCCATAATAGTTGACGATACTATATTAGGAAAACGGAGGAGTTATGGCGAAAAGACAGTCGTTTGCTGATAAAGCTCAGAAAAAATCGCACGTGGAGGAATGTAAGGTATGCGCGTCGCCCATTACGCCCACTATGTTTATATTTCCTCAGGTTGCCGAAAACGGCGCGATTAAGTATAAAAGGGGCATCGTAAAAGTCTGTAAATGCAATTACAAACAGTATTACGAATAAGCGTAATTTATTTCCACGCAACGCCTTGAGAAATACAAAACATATAAATAAAAAATAATCTCAGATATAGAGTTTGTGAAAATTATTACAAAATCTCTTGACCATCCGGAATCGAGGGATTATTTTTATGGCCGGAATAGATTTTAATTCGAGGAGGTTAGTTAATGCCTAAAATAGATGTAGATACCATTAGATGTAAGGGCTGCGAATTGTGTATACCCGCTTGTCCCAAGAAGGTAATCGGGCTTTCGAAGACGTTCTCGGCAACCGGGTATTACCCGGCCACGATGGTAAATCCTGAAAATTGTAATGGATGCAGGCTCTGCGCTTTCGTTTGCCCTGATGTTGCCATTACCGTTTACAAATAGGAAGGAACGCAGATGTCTGAAAGAACATTGATGAAAGGAAACGAAGCGGTTGCCGAGGGTGCCGTCAGGGCAGGCTGCAGATTTTTTGCCGGATATCCTATCACTCCCCAGAATGAGATTCCCGAATATATGTCCTGGAGATTGTCAGAAGAAGGCGGCACGTTCATTCAAGCCGAATCCGAGGTGGCGGCGATAAACATGCTTTACGGCGCGTCTTCTGTTGGGGTCAGGGTTATGACGTCATCGTCATCGCCCGGAATCAGTCTCAAACAGGAGGGTATATCGTATTGCGCCGCAGCGGAATTACCCATTTTCTATACCAACGTTATGAGAGGCGGTCCCGGCCTCGGTAATATCGCCCCCGCCCAGGGCGACTATTTCCAGGCGACCCGCGGGGGCGGTCATGGTGATTATCGAGTGATCGTATTCGCCCCCAAAACCGTTGAGGAAATGGCCAATTTTCCCCGGATATGTTACGAATTGGCATTTAAATACCGTATTCCGACCATGATTCTTGCCGATGGTATCCTGGGGCAGATGATGGAACCTTTTACTTTCGATTTTGATCCCATCGATCCCTCCATATTCAAAACCCCCGATTGGGCTCTGCGAGGTTCGAAACCGGAAGAAAGACGGGTTATTAAATCATACGATCTTTATTCGGGCCAAATGGAGGAATGGAATTTCAGGTTGGAGAAAAAGTATGATGAAATCAGGGAAACAGAGCAGAGATACGAAGCGATCAATATAGAAGATGCTGATATTATCCTCACGGGATACGGAACCGCTGCCCGTGTTTGTGAATCCGCCATGGCTCTGGGGAGAAAAGACGGACTGAAAATAGGCCTTATCAGGCCGATAACTCTTTGGCCTTTCCCCAAGGATATTTTCCGAAAGCTGGGAGATAAGATTGAAAAATTCTTCGTGGTCGAGATGAGTCTGGGGCAGTATGTCGAAGATGTAAGGCTTTCCCTTAACGGCAAGTCTGAAGTTTACCTGCATAAACGTCCCGCCGGGGGCATTCCCACCGGTGAGGAAGTGCTGGAGCTGACCAGAAAAATACTCTCCGGCGACAAATTGAAACTCGTGGTATGATAATAATTCGGACTGGAGATAAAAATGGAAAAAGTTGTTTTTGAGCGGACGAAAGGCCTGGCCGATGTCCCCATGCGCTACTGCCCTGGTTGCGGACATGGGGTGGTGCATAGATTGGTAGCCGAATGTTTCATGGAACTGGGCGTGCAGGAAAAAACAATCGGTATCGGTCCTGTCGGTTGCTCGGTTTTCGCCGATGAATATTTCAATGTAGATATGATCCAGGGCGCTCATGGCAGGGGGCCAGCCATAGCCACCGGAATAAAGAGATGTCTGCCCGACCGGTTGGTGTTTTCATACCAGGGCGATGGCGATCTGGCGTCCATAGGAGCGGCCGAAATGCTCCATTCCGCCATGAGATCGGAAAATATTACGATAATATTTATCAATAACGCCATCTACGGCATGACCGGCGGCCAGATGGCGCCAACCACGCTTCTGGGAATGAAATCCACAACTTCCCCATCCGGCAGGACTATCGCGGCCAACGGATATCCCATCAGGGTTTGCGAGCTTCTTGCGGCGATGGATGGCCCCATATACCTGGAGCGCGTCTCCGTTGACAAACCGGCTGGCGTGGTAAAAACCAAAAAAGCCATTAAGCGGGCGTTCGAATACCAGCTTCAGGGACGGGGATTTACCCTTGTGGAGATTCTCTCCCAATGCCCTACTGATTGGGGTATGACGCCTTTGCAGTCAATTGAGAGAGTTAGAAAGGAAATGATTCCATACTACCCGCTGGGAGTGTATAAGGAACCGGAGGACGACAAACGAGCCAAACCCAAAAAAGTCGCCGTGGAAAAGGAGTCGTAGAATGTTTCAGGGAATAATAATGTCAGGCTTCGGCGGACAGGGTATAATCTCGGGGGGTATCATGCTCGCTTATGCCGGTATGATTGAGGGTAAAAACGTTACATTTTTCCCGGCCTACGGAGCGGAGATGAGGGGTGGCACTGCCAACTGCTCGGTGGTTGTCTCCAGTGATCCGGTGGCCTCGCCGGTGGTGGGAAACCCCGATTCGCTGATGATAATGAATGAACCCTCGCTGGCGAGATTTGAGGATTCCCTTAAACCTGATGGACTGATGATTATTAATTCTTCACTGGTGAATTCCAAACCGACCCGTACCGATATTACCGCTATTAAAATTCCTGTAAGTGACCTGGCTGAAGAGGTTGGCAATATCAAGACCGCGAATATGGTTATGCTGGGAGCTTACGCCAAAAAAACCGGCGCGGTTTCCGTAGATGCTCTTAAAAACAGCATTGCCAAGGTATATGTCCGGGCTAATGAATCGATGGTGGAGATGAATAAAAAGGCTATCGATAAGGGTGCCGAAGCGGTAGGTTGAGGAAATCGAGTATCGGGTTTCTCTCCCGCCAAAGCGGGATTCGGAACACCGGCCTACAAACTGAAATAGATTTTTCAAGGCGGGTTTTTTGCCCGCCTTTTTCATTGGATGAAAACCGGGTCGTAGGTTGGGGGTTTATCCCCCAACGGCTTGATTATTATTGCTTATTCCGATTTCATCGGAAAAAGCATGCCACCCTTCGCGGTCAGAATAAAT
>CBFCYP010000011.1:0-38503 GCA_965602185.1 uncultured bacterium | reverse complement strand
GTGGGGCGGGGTATCTTTTCAATAATCTCCATTCTGGAGACTCTGCCGTCAATATAGCTTTCCCATATATAATAAAGCTTCTTTATATCAGATTTAGGAATAGTTATTTTCTTCGAGGCGTTAATGGACAGGCAATTAATTCCCCGGGGGGTGGCTTCCTCAACAGGAAACTTCTGATCGGTATCCCCGGTATGCATACACCAGCGCTTCACGAAATATTTTTCTTTCTCGCTGCAACCGGCGACGCGATCTCTCAAGGATTTTATGCCGACAGCCCAGAATTTCTCGAAATCCATGTAAAACAATATAAATTATATTCAGAATGATTTCAATTAAATAGGGATTGAGTAATTCAATCCGTCAGCGGCACTTTTATCTTATTTTCAACCGGTTCCAGAAGAGTAATTGAATCGATGATATTTTCGATTATCGTTTCTTCACGATTGCGGTCCTCGAGGGAACAGCTGTAGCTGATATCCAGGGACAGTTTTTCGCCGACAACCGGGAATATCCTCCAGAAAATCATTTCGCCGTCCGGCTCGTTTCCGACAAACTCCGCCGTTAACGCGATAAGACCGCGCCGGCGTTTGAAAAAAGAGACCTCTTTTTCATACGATGGTCCCAGCTCTTTTGCCCATTCGCGGACTACATCGAAGGCTCTCTGCTTCCTGCTCCTGTTGTTGTTTTTGACGAACATGTTAAGCCTGAGTTCGCCAAACCCTGTCGGATCGTAAATTATGACCTCGTCGTCATCCTCTATTTCCCACTCCGGGGGAATCAATCCCTTGAACCAGCCGTCCACATGGATCTCATCCCAGGAGCTTTTGTCAATCTGAATCTGATCGTACTTCATTCAGGAAGTTCCTCCCGCTGCAAATTTGAAATATCGGGTATAGTATGTTTAATAGAACACCATCGCAAGTTTTTTTTGAAATATTTTAGCCGCCATCAAAAACGATCTGAAGACCTTTCAATGTGAGCGACGGTTCCACGTGGTCGACCACATCTGTTACGCTCTCTATAAATATATCGGAAAATCCGCCCGTGGCAATAACTTTTATATCTTCGGCTTGTATGTTTCTTTTTATCAGGTTCACCAGATACTCCATTTGCCCGATGAAACCGTAATATAATCCGGACTTGATTGAATTGGCGGTGTCTGTAGCTATCACATTATCAGGCTTCTCTATTTTCACCGGAAACAGTTTCGATGCTTTGCTGAACAGATTGGCAGCGGAGGTCCACAGGCCGGGGCTGATTAAACCTCCGGCATAATCGCCGTCGGCGTTAATAACGTCATAAGTGGTCGCGGTGCCCAGGTCCACGATGATGGAGGGGTATCCGTAAAGAATCCTTGCCGCCGCGGTGTTGGCCAGACGATCCGCGCCCACCTGTCCGGGATCGGCGTATAGAATCTTAAAGTCCAGCCTCGAGTTATGATCGAGCGCTAAGGGGGTAATATTGAAATATTTTTTCGCCATGGAAACGTAAATTTGCGTTAATGGAGGCACAACGGAACATATCCCGATTTTTCTTACGGTTTTATTGTCTCCGGCGTGATATCTCAGCAATTGATGAATCAAAATGCCGCATTCGTCGGGAGTGCCGGCCCGTGACGACTCGACGCGAAAACTTCCCGAAAGTTTTTCTCTCTCGAAAAATCCTATCATGGTGGTCGTATTGCCGATATCTATCGCCACGAACATGCTTAATTCTCCGTTATCATCCCGTCATCTACTTTGAAGATTCGGATATCGTCATAGACGTCGCCCAGTCCCTTTTCGTCGGCACTGGCTAAAAATACCTGACCTCTCCCCGAAAGCAAGTCCAAAAGCGATTTTGTTCGAACTCTATCGAACTCCGCAAAGGCCTCATCGAGCACCAGTATGGCGTTATCATTCAAATGAGCCGACATAACGTCCAGGGCTGCCAGCTTCATGGCGATCATCACCGTCTTTTTCTGGCCCAGAGAGCCAAATTCTTTTAATGGTTTATCGTTCATCGTAATCTCTATGGTATCCCGGTGCGGGCCTACAAGGGTGGTGCCGTATTTTTTATCGCGAGCGCGGAACTGTTGAAAAAAGTCCAGCGTGGCGGACATATCGTTAAGATCCTTTATCTCTATTCTGGGGCCATAGGCAATTTTGACTTTCTCCCTGGAGCCGGATAGTCCCGAAACAATTTCCCCCACGTTTGCTTCGATCTCCCGCAGGAAGTTCTGCCTGGCCGCCATTATTTTTGCAGCGGACGGGATCAGGTTCTTATCCCAGGCATCGAGTTCCGCGGCGCCGCTTTTCTTCTCGCCGTCCTTCATCATCTTTAAAAGCGCGTTTCTCTGCTTTAATATTCTCTGGTATTCCATCAAATCCAGCAAATAAGCTCTGGAGAACTGGCTCAGGTAGATATCCATAAAGCTCCTGTGAAACCGGGGGGAGCCCGATATCAGGTTTATGTCCTCCGGAAGAATGAACACCATGGCGAAAGTCCCGACCGCATCCGAAACCCTCATGGCTCTTCCGAAATTCCCGATAATATTTTTTTCACCCGAGCTGGATATAGAAAATTTTATTACGGCTTTTTTTTTTGAAAAATTCCTTCTATTTCGACGATCGCGGACCCACAGCCGAATCCGACCATTTCCCGGGTCCGCGCTCCCCGGCAGGATTTGGCGATAGCCGAAAGCCCCAGAGCCTCGAGAAAATTGGTCTTGCCGCTCCCATTCCGGCCGATAAAGAGATTAATATTTTCCGCGAAAGGCCCGATGCTCCGGTTTTTCAAATTTCTGAAGTTTTTTAATGTAATTCTCTCGATATCCATAGCGGTGTCCGCGAATACTTCTAATCCAGAAGACGCAAAGGCATTACGAGAAAGAAATACTCTTCTTTTTCGTCGATCATTGAGGATTTAATAATCGCGGCCGTAGTGGGTGTATTCAGCTCAAAATTGACTTCGTCACCCTCGACATGCCTGAGGATATCGACTATGTAATTGGAGTTGTATCCGATTTCCATTTCCTCGTTTTTATACTGCACCTTCAGATTTTCTCTGGCTTCTCCTCCAAGGTCGAAATTCGTCGCCGACAGCTCGAGCTCATCCATTTTCAGCGAGAATTTCACCTGATGAGTAAGGGTATTAGACAATATCGCCACTCTTCTGACGGCGGCGTTTAAAATCTCGCGGTCCGCAGTCATTATCTTATTATTATCTTTGGGGATAACCTGGTCATAATTGGGATATGGCCCTTCCAGAAGCCTGGATGTCAAAATCACATTCTCAAACATGAACACAATGGAGCTTTCGTTAATAATGATACCGATCTCCCCCGGCTCGTCTCCGAGAAGTCGCACCAGGTTGTCGAGCACTTTGGGCGGCACGATAATATCCTTGGTGTAGCCGCCGATTTTCAAATCCTTCCTGCTCACTTTGGCCAGCCGATGGCCATCGGTGGAAACCATGTTCAGACAATCGTTTTTCGTATGCCAGTAAACGCCGTTTAAGGCCGGCCGTGTTTCATCCCTGGAAACCGCGAACAGAGCTTTTTTTACCATCCCGACCAGAACCCTGCTATCAAGTTTAACCTGCCTGGCAACATGTATATCCGGGAGTTTGGGAAAATCGTCAGCCGGGAATCCCGAGACTTTATAAACGCCGGAACCGCATTTCACCTCCATCCTGTTTTCAGAGGTGGATATCTCCAAATCGAAATCAGGCAATTCTCTAACTATTTCGAAAAATACCTTCGCCGGCACGGCGATGGAACCCGACTTCTGAGCATCTACCTCGATGGTCGAGGTCATGGAAACATCGAGATCGGTGGCTTTAAGTGAAAGTTTCCCCTCCTCCAGCTCAAACAGCATGTTCGAAAGTATCGGTAGAGTCGTTTTCGGAGGAACTATGCTTAATATTTTCGATGACGCGTTATGAAGGTTTGTTCTATCGGTTTTAAATTTCATTTATTTCCTCCCGGTAATTTTCTCGCGGCTCGTATAAAGAACCGCTTTGAAAAAACATCCTGATTTGGGGACCGAGGTCATTATTAATTAAATCTTATTTAAAATATTATTAGTATTAAAGGGTGAGGAAATGTTGACAGTTGTCGTTTCCTTCCTCTAACACCATGGCCAAAGCCGAGTTTTCACTAAATCGGCATGTGGAAGAATATGAGTAGGGGACTTTTGTGTCAACAAAAATTGAATCGCCCGGTTTCAAGGATTAACTTTTGTTGAAAGCTGTCTGGAAACGATCCGGTTTTCAACGGTTCATAACCGCAATCTCTACATGCTGATAATGGACAGCGTGAAAGAGATGAGGGGAAGAAACAAACTGCCGGAAGTTGCCGGAATATCAATGCTATAAGTAAACTGTCAATGGAGAAGTTAAACTGTTAAGGCAGCCTTTATGCTTGATATCGCCGATTTCAGGTTAAAATCCGTATCGAGATTATCTTCAACTGTTGAGATCGCGTGAATTACGGTTGAATGATCCCGACCGCCGAAATCTTCCCCGATTTTTTTCAGGGAGTTTGAGGTATATTTTCTACATAGATACATCGCAACTTGTCGACCTCTTACGAGTTCCGCGGTTTTTCTTTTCGATCTCAACAAATCCGGATTGATTTTATAATAATCGGACACATTTTCAGTAATGGATTTTATGGATATTTCTTTGCCGGAAGTGAAAGTACCCTTTAAGGCTTCCTGTACGAAGTGGATATCAATTTTTTTGCCGTTGAGAGATCCGAAAGCGTTAAGTCGAATAATCGAGCCTTCGAGCTCGCGTATATTCCTGGTTACATTGTTCGCGACGTAAGCGACGACCTCGGGCGGGATTGAAAGTCCCTGCAGTTTTATTATCATGTTCAGAATGGCGGTCCTCGTTTCCAGATCGGGTGGTTGGATATCGGTAACCAGACCGCACTGAAACCTGGACAGAAGTCTTTCTTCCAATCCTTTTATGTCTCTGGGGGGCCTGTCGGATGTTAGAACAATCTGTTTCCCGGCCTGGTATAAGGTGTTGAAAGTATGAAAAAACTGCTCCTGGGTTGCCTCTTTGCCGGTAAAAAACTGGATATCGTCGAGAAGAAGCAGGTCCACGCTTCTATAGAACCTGGCGAATTCGAGAGTCTTCTTCCGAGTAATGGCGTCGATGAAATCGTTGGTGAATTTTTCCGATGTCACATAAAGCACTTTGAGGTTGGAAAAGTTGGCTGTAACGTCGTTCCCTATGGCTTGAACCAGGTGAGTTTTCCCAAGACCGCTTCCGCCATAAACATACAGAGGATTATATTTGGTCTGCATAGGAGCCTCAGCAACCGCTTTAGCGGCGGCATGGGGAAACTGGTTGGAATCACCCACGACGAAATTATCGAAGAGGTATCGTACGTTAAGGTTAGATTCGAATCCGGGGCCATCGGCTTTTACGGTTGCGGCGGTTTCAGAATTTGCATCGATTTTATTTTTGCCGGGTGAATCATCGACCGTTGCAACGCATTCATTTGAATTTTCTATGACGTATTCGATTTTTCTGGATGCTCCGAGGCAGCATGCCACTGCTTTTATAATAGTCTGGTTAAACCTGTTTCTTAACCATTCGGCCGTAAATTTATTGGGTACGGATACTTTGAATGTTTCATTGTCGAGAGACAATCCGGAGGAGGAATTAAACCAGGTATTGAAATTTTGAATTGAGATCTCGGATTTAATTATATCTTTCGCATCCGACCAGAGCTGATCGGGCGCCAGAGAAGATTCTATCGGCATATCGTTAAAAGAACCGGATTGCAGTTGTTGAGCCTTTCAATTGTTCAACGCAGTTTTCTAATATCTAAGGGTCAATTGACAAAAAATGCTGTAAGACTAACTTTTGATCTTTTCCAAAACAGCCAGTTAAATTATGATGTAAAAAAATTTGTTTTGATGTGAAAAAGCAAGAACAAAACTCGCGGTAATTTTTAAAAATCGTAACTCTTCAATATTGACGTATCTTACGGCAATGGTATTTCTTCGCCGCTTTTCAAACAATTTAAGTTATGAGAGCCGTTTCGGGTTTCGAAAAGTATTTGACATGGATATGGGATTATTGAAATAATTTAATCTTAGTCTCTATTGACATGTGCATTCGAATTTTGTAATTTTGACCTCGATTTATTCCGGTTTAGTCGGTTCGGTCTGTTTCCGGAAAGAGGATGGGACAGTATTGGGATGATAGTCGAAAGTATTGTTAAGGTTGTGGGGATATCCTTTCTGATCATTATGATTGCGACGGTGGCGGTTTCGGGTCAGACGGTTGAAGATTTCGTTGCGAACGGCGATAGTCTCTATGAGCTTTATGACTACGAGGGATCCATAGAGAGATACCGTGCCGCCTGTTTGTTGGATAGCAACAGCTTCGAGGCATTCTGTAAATTGGGAAGAAGCCTGAACCTCAAAGGCGAAACGGCCAAAAAAGATTCTCAGCTGGCGATATTCGAGGAAGCGCGGGATGTCGAAAATCACGCTTTATCGTTGGATGAAAATCACGCGGACGCTCATTTCCAGTTGGCCCGGGCGCTCGGGAAGATAGCCCTGTTTAAGGGTATTTTCAAATCGGCGTCTCTGGCCAAGCAAGTAAGAGATGAATGCCGGAGGGCGCTAAAGATAGATTCGCTTCATGACGGTGCCTGGCATATACTTGGCAGATGGCATCGGGAGGTCGGCAAGAAACCGAAAATCCTTAGAATCCCCATGGGATTGGGAGCGGCCAATAAAAAGGATGCATTAGCGTTTATGCAGAAAGCGCTTGAAATTAATCCTGAGAATATAAATCATCGCCTTGAGATGGGGAATACCTATCGCAGGTTCAAGAACCACGATTTGGCCCGTTCTGAGTACCGGAAGTGCCTGGAGTTGGCCGCCGAAGGGCCTCTGGATAAAAAATATCAGGGGGAGGCGAAAAAAAGTCTGGCTGAAATGGATAAAAATTGATTTAATAGGGTATTTAATAATGGTGGTAATGGAATTGAAGGAGAAAAGGAAAAAATATACGGGAGACGCAGATGGTTAAAAAATTTTGGTGTGCCGGATCTTCCGGGGGTTCCGGATGGTTCGGAGTGTTAACCGGGGTAACTTTATTATTAGCCGTATCATGCTTTCTGTTTCATACCGGAGAGCTGTATGCCGGGGGATTCGCTCTTTCGGGAGTGGGATCAAAAGCGATCGGCATGGGCGGAGCTTTCAGGGGCCTCGCTGACGATTGGAGCGCGGCGTACTGGAATCCCGCCGGCCTCACTCAGCTCGAGGAGTCACAGTTGACCGGGATGCTGGTATTTTTAAGTCCCAGGCCGGAATATACGCCGGATATAAGTTACGGCGGTCTCGAGGTGGGGTACAGAAATGACCAGCTTACCTACCCGAAAACGGAGACGATCGTTATTCCCGATTTTGGAGGATTCTTAAAACTCGATGCCTTTGAGGATTATACTTTCGGCGTCGCGGTATACGTACCGGCGGGTCTCTACAGCGAATGGGATTTATTTAATCCGACACCTGCGATGGATATCAGGAATCAATATCCCAGATTCGATCATATTGGGAAATTAACCATACTGGATATCCACCCCTCCATCGCGAGATCTTTTATGAATGAAAAGCTGAGCCTTGGCGCGGGGATTTCGATAATCTGGGGAGATATAGTATATCAGAAGCCTTATCTGGTACCGTCGGGATTTCCGATTCCTCATGATAACCTCTTGATTGATACGAGGCTCGAGGGTGACGGCTGGGGATTCGGAGCCAACTTCGGAGCGCTTTATAAATTCTCCGACAATTTTCAGATGGGTATTTCCGGAAAACTTCCGGTTACCCTGAACTTGGAGGGTACCGCCGCCCAGGAGCTGTATACGTTGAACAATGAGTATTTGAGGGATATTCTTCTGGGCAACGCTTTCACCCGCGCGGAATCGCTGCAGATACTTTCGCTGTTCGCGTTGGAAAATATGACCGCGGAACCCAATGCCAAAGCGGATCTTAAGCTGCCGGGGGATATCGGAGTCGGCGTGGCCATTAAGGCAAATGAAAAATTAACCTTCACAGGCGAGGTCGCGATCACGTTCTGGTCGGCGCTCGACTCTGTGGTGCTTGAACTGGACGGTTACGATCCCTCCGGAGACCCGGCCGAAAACTCCACAATAATGTTTTTATGGGATGACATAACGAGAGTTTCGCTGGGTGCCGAGTATAAAATAGCCGATCCCCTGGCCCTGAGATTCGGTTACTACTTCGATGCGAGCCCGGTACCCGACAGCACCTTCTCTCCAATTATCCCCGATCTGGGCGATAAAAACTCGTTCAATATAGGGGCGGCGCTGACCCTGGGAGGCGTTGAGATATCCTATAATTATGAATACCTTATGTTTGAAGAAAGAAATATTGCGACGCTTTCGGATGTAAATGGTGACGGTACATTTGATAATTACCCGGGCCTTTACAAAATGGATCTACATGCCTCTCACCTTTTAATTACATACAGGTTTTAACCGGGAGGTAAGAAAATGAAAAAGATATTAGGATTAGCATTGATTTTGGCGTTTTCTCTGGCGTATGTAAACTGTTCCGATCGTGAGCTCCCGGTCGACGCGGATGAACCTTCCGGATTATATTACGTCTTTGGCTTTACATCTCAGGCTTTGAACAATAACGTGATGGAGGATTTTCCCGTTAGAGAGATATTAATCTATACTCCCCCCGGCTATAATACTTACGATCACAGGACAAGGTACCCGGTACTTTATCTGCTCCATGGATTTGGCGGCGACCACAATTATTACAGGGGCCTTTACGGCCTGGCGGAGACAATGGATGATCTGATCAACTCAGGTGAAATCGAACCGATGATAGTTGTTATGCCGAACGCATCAAATAATCTGGGGGGTGGTTTTTACACAAACTCTCCAGATACACTTTCGGGATATCCGGGGCAATCATTCGGTGGTTTTTATCAGGATTTCATCTGTGATGAGGTTGTCGATAGTATAGACGCCAATTACAAGACCATACCGCTTCGCCAGTTCCGGGGCATAGCGGGTCATTCCATGGGCGGATATGGCGCCATTAAACTGGCGATGCTCAGAAACGATCTTTTCGGATCGGCCTCATCCATGTCCGGGCCTCTTGCTTTCAACGCCCAGTTCGGTGACGTTCCAAATTTCCACGGTATACTTACCCTGCTTCCTGCAGTTTTTGCAGAAAACAATTTCACACCTGGAGATACCGCCGCCTATTACGCGATTATGCCCGGTACACAGAAACTGGTAACCAATATGTTCTTCGCGATGGCCGCCGCATTCAGCCCTCATAATCCTGACGATCCGGATACTTCGTCAGCTCACGATATCTTTACCGGAAGACAGTATCAAGTCGACCTGCCTTTCAACGCCGATGGTGGAATCGATACTACCGTATGGAGCCTGTGGTTTGCTAATGATATTTCCACCATGTATTTGAGCGCGTACAGCGGCGTATTTGATACCACCGATCTATATGTTGACGCCGGCGACCAGGACGATTTTTATTTTAACCTTCAATCCCGGTTTTTCGGAGTCGTCTCAGCCGATCAGATCGATTTTTATGATATCTATTCAGGGTTTGGCAACCGTCTTGAAGCCGACCATTTGACATTTATAAATGAAAGGTTGAAAAGTGTTGCCATATTCCATGATCAATCTTTCGAACCCGATTTAGAGCAGTAGAAAATTTCGGGATATTTACATTAAGGCCGGCACAACCGCCGGCCTTTTTTTGTTGGAAAGATTAGTCTTGACGATTCGGAACAGAGACCGATATTAAGCCGGGAATTGGATAATATCAGCAGAAATTTAAAATGAAAGTAAAATACAATACGGCTTCAAAGCCGGTAAGCAGAGAGAGATTGCGGTTTTATATCGAGACTTACGGCTGCCAGATGAACGAATATGATTCGGAACTGGTGCGGGCCATTCTGCTTGAAAACCGATTTGATGAGACTTCCGATCCTGGTCAGGCGGACGTTATCCTATTGAATACCTGCTCAGTCAGGGAGACCGCCCATAACCGGGTTTTCGGCAGACTTCAAACCCTTGATAGGCTTCGGATCAAAGGCGAAAAAGTGGCGGTCGGGGTGCTGGGGTGTATGGCGCAGAGCCTGAAGATGGAGCTTCTGGAAAACTCCATATATGTCGATCTTATAGTGGGTCCCGACAGCTACCGCAGCCTGCCCGCGATGATAAGGGAGTCACTGGACGGATCGGGGAAATTATCGGCCATAGATCTATCCGAATTCGAGACTTATGACGATATTTACCCTTCCCGCCTCGAAGGGGTCAACGCCTGGATCGCGGTGATGAGAGGCTGCGATAATTTCTGCACCTTCTGTATTGTACCGTATGCCCGCGGACGGGAGAGGAGCCGCTCCGTGGAATCCATAGCCGAAGAGACACGGAGGCTTGTAGAAGAGAGATACACCCAGGTTACGCTCCTGGGACAGAACGTCAATTCTTATTCCCATGACGGCCGCTCTTTTGCCGTCCTGATGAACGCTGTTTCGGAAGTGGAAGGATTGAAGCGTATAAGGTTCACATCGCCCCACCCCAAGGATTTCCCCGACGATCTTATCGATTGTGTGGCCTCAAACGCGAAGGTATGCAAACATATTCATCTGCCGTTGCAGGCCGGATCGGATAGAATCCTTAAGATGATGAACAGAAATTATTCCGCGGACGGCTATATTCGACTTGTCGAGAGAATTAGGGACCATATTCCGGATCTCGTTCTGACTACCGATATTATCCTCGGTTTTCCCTCTGAAACTCGGGAAGAGTATGAGGAAACGGTTAGTATAGTTGAGGAAGTCAGGTTCGATTCGGCGTTTATATTCAACTATTCCGAGCGAAAGGGTACGGTGGCCGCCCGCAGGTGGAAAGACGATGTTCCTCCCGAGGAGAAGAAATACAGGATCACGCGGTTAAATGAGATTCAGAAAAAGATAAGCGTCGACCGGAATCGCAGGCATATAGGGCGGATTTTAGAGATCCTCGTGGAGGGGCCGAGCAAACGCGACCCGGAGGAGTGGTTCGGCCGCACCGACGGCAACAAGATGGCGATATTCCCCCGCGCCGACCAGAACGCCGGGGATTATGTGCGGGTCAAAATTACCGGCGCCACCGCCAATACGCTTAAGGGAAAGCTGGTTTGAAAAATATATAAAAAAAACGGAGCCGTTGGGCCCCGTTTTTTAGGTGGTGATTCGGTTATTGTTGCGATGGTCTTATTTTATTAACGTCATTTTAATAGTCGAGTTTAAATTTACGACTGAAAGCTTATAAAACCAATTATGTTATAATACAAAATGTGGACTATGGGGGCTTCAATCCGCCATTTTAGAAAATAATTATACGGTCTTTTTTTAGGCGAAGCGGATTATTGTTCATCCCTTGAACATGGATATTAAATATTGTGCAATACTTTTATCATATGGATTTTACATGAATACTATTATTGTTAAAGAGACTCCGTTATCTTATTTTCCTTGCCCGTAATCCCATGTATTAAAAGATGTTAACGAGCTTTTGAATTTATCTGTCAATCATTGTTACAAACTGTTCCATATGGCAACATTTTTGCACGATTTTAGGAAAAAAACGAGGAGAGATATGTCAGGTTCGATCAAAAAAATATTCGGCTTTGCGACGGTCTTTATATCGCTGATATTTGTATGTCAAAACGCCACCGCCGATTCGGTCTGGACTGCCTATACGGTCTTAAATTCTCCTCTTCCCACTGATTATGTCAGCGGAATAGATTTTGATAATGACGGCAATCAATATGTCGGTACTACCATCGGCGGCGTTGTTCATATAAGGGATTCGGTATGGATCATCTGGAATGAGTCTAATACCGGCGTTCCCATAAACGCCGTACGTCTCGCGATACGCGATAATGATAACAACCTCTGGCTCGGAGCGGCATCGGGAAATCTTGATTCATCGCCTTACGGTTTCGGCGTGGCGCGTCAGGACGCTATCGACTCCACGTGGTCGATGGTGAATCATGGTATCGAAGTAAATCAGATAGTTACGGGAATAATCTTCGAGGACACCCTGCGGTATGTCTCCACCTATGGCGGGGGAGTAACGGTTTACAGCGATTCCGGCTGGATACGGTATAGATATGATACCAGGACCGAATTTCGTTATTCCGACAGCAGCCTGCAGGTATTCAATGTAACTCCCGGAACGTACCTGCCCAGCGACTACATCAGGGCCATGGACATATACGAGCCCGCGGGTGCGGTATGGTTTGCCACCGCGGACGGCGGGGCTGTCAGAAAAATCGGAAGTGATTGGGAAACCTTCAATATGGGCAACAGCGGATTGCCCTCAAATCAACTCTGGTCCATCAAGGTGAACCCGGTCAACGGCGATGTAAGTTTCGGCACCGCAGGGTTTGGGGTCGTCGTATTGAGCGGCAATGACTGGACGGTGTACAACAGCGCCAATTCTCCTTTTACCAATAACTTCATCGCGTCTCTGGGCGTCAAGCCGTCGGGTGACGAACTCTGGATCGGTACCGGTTATGGAGTATGGGTCTTGGAGGACGACGGCGACTGGAGAAGTTATATTGCCAACGTGAACAATTTTATCTGGGGTCAGTTCTATTCCGATATTGCCTTTGATTCAATTGGTAATGTATGGGTGTCGGCGTACGGCGGCGGCATGGCGTCGCTGTTCCTGGATTCGATACCGCAACCGCCACCCGATACGCTTGGTATCGACGTCGATCGCATGTTTATATTTTTCTATAATAACCGGCCGAAAGAGAGAATATTTACTACCATGACCGTATCCGGCGCCCCGGAGCTGGCCGATAGCGATACCATATCCTACAGGTTGGAATCGGACGCCGGCGAGCTTTACAGCTTTTCGGTTCCCTTCGGTGATTTCGTGAACGGTGATATCGCCGCCGGCAGAACCATCTATAGATACAAACATAATAAGCTCACCGTATTTCTAAGAATTTCGAACAACGATCCGTCGGATATAAGAGTATCCATCAAGGATATGGACGCCGGCATGAACCGCGAGAATTACAGTGATATACTCACCGTTACCATGAGCATGGGCGACGTTGAAGGCAGCGTGGTAATATATCTGGTTGAAGGGAACCAGATGGACGTGGTGGAACTCAACTATGAGGGGGAAATAAACACGGCGCGTGTTTATGGCCTGTTCCAGCAGCAGACCGATACCGGGTTCTCAGGGGAGATCCCTCCTCTCGCCCGGGATTTAAATCTCACCAACTACCCCAACCCGTTCAACGGGAACACCATGATAAGTTTCAGCCTGCAGGAAGCGGGAAATGTTGACGTTACAGTATACGACGTTCTGGGCAGACAGGTCAGCCGGATCTACTCCGGTTATCTACCTTCGGGAATTCATCAGTACGCCTGGCCGGCGGCGAATGAGCAAACTCCGAAGAGCGGCGTTTATTATTATCGCTTAACTGTGAACGGCCACAGCCAAACCGGAAAGATGATGTTCTTGAAGTAACAGGGATTTTATATAGAAGCAAAGAGAAGCCCCGGCTTGATATGGTCGGGGCTTTTTATTTTTATCTTGACAGCGGTATTTGATATAACGTTATTTTATCAAGAGATTTGTTTTTTTGTATCGCATCGGAACTATATTTCCGCATAAGGCGGAAAGATATGTATATGACGTTGAATTCAGGCGTTACGGTGGAGATATTGCAAAACAAAGAGATATCAACATCGCCCCCCCCTATCCACGTTGTTTGCGGAAAAGGCGCGGGGGCCGCCAAAATGAAGATATTGTATATTGACAAATAAATTAAGTGTGTTATCTTTTAGTGTAGTTTTTGCGGAGGAAAAATGCAGGCTCATTCTATAGCGCCTTATTTTCAGCTAAAGAGTGAAATAGTTTATTAGCAGTAAACCAAGAGGATTGAAATGAAAAATCTACTTTTTATATTCGGTATAATTACGTTAATGGTGGTTTTACCGATGGCGAGTCAAAATACCGCCTTTGCTCAATGTAAAGCAAAGGCCAGTTGTTCGGTTGGCGATGATACAGGGTCAAGTCCGATATGCGAATCGGAAACTTACGATCCGTGTGACAATTTGATGTTGTGGGATGTCTACTTTACTCGAACTGACCACCAAGGCCAGCCGTATACAACCCTAATATGCGTTATCGAGAACTCTGGATGGAACCGTAGTTATACCTCGCAGTGGTACGCCCCGGAAGAAAGCTTCCATTTTGAAGGATCTGCTTATATAGGGTCCTCGACCAACCATAGAATAGTCATTTACCGTTCAGGAGCAACCGGCAATTATACCGATATTACTGTTGCGGCGCAATATGTTGCGGACGACCCGACGAAATAGGTAAAATAAGAAACGCTTAACCGGTTCGGGCCCCCTAGCGTATAGGGGGCCTGCCGCGAAGGAAAAAGAAATGATAAAATTTAATAAATACAATGCCTTATTAGGTCTCTGCATATATGGTTACCTCCTGCTCGGAATGGCATTAGCCGATGAAAACAGATGGTCAACAAACGGCCCTTCTGGAGGCACCGTATATTCCATAGAGATTCATCCGCAGGATCCTCAAATTATCTATATCGGGACGATTCAGAACGGAATATATAAAACCACCAACAGCGGAAACCTGTGGAATCATGTAGAAACCGACGATCAAATGAGATGCATGCGCGAGATAGCAATTCATCCGTACGGGCCGGACACGATTTACGCGACGTCAGTTAGCGGCATGTTTAAGAGCATTGATAGAGGTTTAAATTGGATAAAGCTGTATCCTCCTCATGGCATCGATAATGAATATTCGGCCTTTTTAATTCATCCTGACGAGCCAAACCTGCTGTTTGCAGGAGGGCAATGGAGCGAATGGAAATCTACGAACAGCGGCCAAACATGGGAACAATTAAATATCCCGCATCCCGTCGGGATGGAAGACATAGCTGTCGATCCCTCAAATACGGATTTAATGTATCTCATTACCAATTCCATGTGGTTCGGCAACGGGATTTTCAAAAGCACGGACAGGGGTCAATCATGGCGTAACATTCAGAATAATATTACCGGGCAGCTTTTTTGCTGGAGCATAGCCATCGATCCTCAGAATACGGATATAATATACCTGGGATTGAGCAATCCAATAAATACAGACAGCTGTCTTTTTAAATCTACGAATTCCGGGCAGAGATGGTTTGACATAACTCCTCCCGGATTATATATCGGTGGAATTAATCATGTGACTGTATCCCCATTTGAAAGTAATACCGTATTCGTCTGTACGTTTAGTGACGGTCTCTTAAAAAGCACGGATGGCGGTCTTAATTGGGATGGTTCAAATGAAGGTCTACGGACATTTCAATTATCGAAAATGGAATTTGATATCCTAAACGGTATCATTTATCTGGGAACGGTCGGTGACGGGATTTACAAAAGTACCGACAACGGCGCCAACTGGCATAAGATAAGTAATAATATTAACCTTTCCTACAGCCAGGGATTTACAATTGCCCCCATAAATCCCTCTGCGGCATTTGTCGCCACCGCAAGCGGTTTATACAAGACTATCGACATGGGACAGTCGTGGTTTCATGTAGAGGTAGGATTTCCAATTTGTCACGGGATCGGAGGAATATTATATGATCGAATCGATCCCGCGAATGTTTATTTGTCCACCGTTCATGCGTGGTGGGATAACCAGATTTACGAAACCGGTTTTTACCGCTCTACCGATGACGGTGTAACCTGGCAATTTTTCAATACCGGGCTCCCCGACGATAACTATTATTTTGATATGGATATATCTTATCTGGGGGCCGCTAATAAAAGAATATTTCTATCATCATACAATGGTATTTATTATTCCGACGATATCGGCGAAACCTGGAATATATGCTCAAGCGGGATCCCTCAAAATACGTATTTTGGGCCAATAGACGTCGCTTTATCCAACCAGAATGTAATTGCCACGGGTACGGCGGGCGAAATTAATAATATTTACATTTCGTTAAACAGAGGCGAGAACTGGCTGCTTTTAAATAATTATCCCAGCACCACCGGTTTCCATATTATGGATATCGAATTTCATCCTCTCGACGAGGAGCATATTTATGTGTCCAGTTGGGGCGGCGGTTTATTTGAGACTCTGGATTTGGGGCAAACCTGGGCAAACATCACTAATGACCTGCCCGCTAACCCAAACCACCCATCGATTTCAGGAATCGCAATAAACCCGCTTAATCCTTCGAATATCTTTGTGTCATCGAGCCGTTATGGGATTTATCAATCTCATAACGGCGGCCGGAACTGGGAACCATTTAATAATGGATTGGACACCACTGCTAGCTCAGGATTCATAGAGTTCGCCGCGGGCGATACCAATCAAATTTACTTCGCCTCCGGCAACCGGTCGGTATGGACAATCACGCGCACAACAACAAATATTAACAATGAAACCGTAGAAATCCCGTCGAGAATATTAATTTCCGCCTACCCCAACCCCTTTAATTCGAGGATAAACCTGGCGATTTCGGGGCTTGAAAACGAGAAGACTGAAATAAAGATTTATGATATCGGCGGAAGGCTGGTGAGGTCATATCCCGCGGTATCCGGTATAATCGGATGGGATGGAACCGATTATGCGGGGGCGGCTTTGTCATCGGGTGTCTATTTCGTTACTGCGCGCTCTTCTGAGAAATTCGCTTCTACTAAGGTTTTGCTTTTAAAATAGGGATATATTAAATAAAAAGCCATATAGCCAACTCGGCCTTTCGGATTAATAGTTCAGTAGTAATCAGCAAATGATGAAAACAATCCTCTTTATCTGCACCGGCAACTCGGCGCGCTCGGTGATGGCGGAAGTATTGATGAACGAGCTGGGCAAAGGGAGATACGAGGCCTTCTCCGCCGGGGCCAAACCGTCGGGGGAGATCAATCCACTAACGATTGAAATATTGAAAGCTCACGGCCACTCTGTTTCCGGTCTCCGCTCAAAATCGTTGACCGAGTTCCTTGATAAAGAACTGGATATGGTGGTCACCGTCTGCGATAAGGCCAGGGAGTCCTGCCCGGTCTGGCCGGAGAAGACCCTCATTCTGCACTGGGGCTTCGATGATCCGGCGGCGTTCGAGGGAACTCGCGAGGAGAAACTCGCCTTTTTCGAGAAGATTTACGGGCAGATAAGGGAGAGGATAAAGCGGTTTCTTAAAGAGGAATTGCCGTAAGTTGCGGGGACCTGATGGCACAGGAAGCCAAAGGCGTGGTCAGCCCCGCCATCGGCGGGGATTTCCCGACCACAAGAACCGTCGGGAAGGGGTTCCCGACGGCGCAGGTAATTGTTGGGTTTCTCAATTAATCCCGCCAGGGCAGGATTCCAAACCCGACCTGCTATTTGTTTTTATCCAGTCTCCTGGGCATCATACCGGTGACCGGTTCCTGTTGTTCTTCCTTTTGTTCGGCTTTCCATTCGCGGAGCATTTCGACCACCATGAAACCGTTCTCGGCGTTGTAGATAAAATTCCCCTTGGGAGCCATCTTTCTCATTTTTTCCGGATATTTATCGTTGCCCCAGAAGACGAAATGATCCAGCACCCGCTCATAATTCTCAAGGCTGGAATCGGCAATCTCGGAGTAAACGCGCGCGATTTTATTATCTTTCAAAACGAACATTGTCCTTGGGTAATACGCCGCCGGGATCTCCGCGGCATCGACCCAATCGTTGTATTCGGAGAGGGAGCAATAAACCGTATCATCGCTAATTCTGATATTTGATAATGTCATAATTGTGTTCAACGCCGAGTCATATTCGGCGATTGCCCAAACCTGTTCCTTGCCTTTTAAATTTATTCCGAACCCGGTGACTTCGAATGTTATGCTATCGGTGTAAAGGGCCATGATATTGTCGACCTGGTGAGAATTGTAGACCGCGACGAAATCCTCGACCACCTTCTGCGGCGACGGTTTTAATGAGCAATTCGAAAAGATAATGGCCATTGATACCGCTGATAGCAGTATCACGACAAGTTCAATTTTCTTCATACGCATAATAACTCCCATTTGAAAAGTTTTTTTCCTGATGTGAATATCTAAACCAGGAATTCTATATTATCAAGCGAAAACTGAGAATCACGTTTTTAATTTACACTTTACAGGGGTGTATTCGATCTCTTAATATGAGCCATCATCCGGAAGCCGCGCTGTCTGGAAAAGGGCGACCGCCCGAGTTTTATTGAAATCAGAAATCGATCGGAGGCGGTTTGGATTTCATTATCGATTTAATCGGCAAAGCAAGCAACCTTATATGGGCGACGCCCAGCACGGTACCGTTTATGGTGGTCCTGCTGGTGGGAACGGGAATCTTTATAACCTTCAGGCTGGGATGGCCGCAGATTAAGTATTTTGCGCACGCGCTCAGGGTAACGTCAGGCAGATATGATAATCCCGCGGACGCCGGCGATATCACGCATTTCCAGGCATTGTCGGCCGCGCTATCGGCGACGGTCGGTATAGGAAATATAGCAGGCGTGGCGACAGCGATACATTACGGCGGCCCCGGGGCTTTGTTCTGGATGTGGGTTACCGGAATACTGGGAACGTCTTTGAAATATGCCGAATGCACCCTCTCCATGCATTACCGCAATATCAATCCCGACGGCTCGGCATCGGGGGGCCCGATGTATTATATCGAGAAAGGATTGGGATTAAAACCGCTGGCCATCTTCTTCGCCGGCGCCGCGGTGTTATGTTCCTTCGGAATCGGAAACGGCATACAGGCGTTTACGGTTGCCGATCAGCTTAACTCCGATTTCTCCATACCGGTATGGATAACCGGATTGGGACTGGCGATACTTGTGGGACTGGTGATTATCGGAGGCATTAAACGAATTGGTAAGGTAACCGCGGTCCTGGCGCCCGGAATGGCTATTATTTATGTTACCGGGGCGGTGGTTGTGCTTCTCGCCAATATAGATAAATTGCCCGGGACTTTCGCGTTGATATTCAGATCGGCTTTCACGCCGGTGAGTTTTTTGGGAGGTTTTGCCGGTATAGTCTTCGTGAAAACCATGATATGGGGAGTAAAGAGGGGATTGTTCTCTAATGAGGCGGGGCAGGGCTCCGCGGCCATCGCGCATGCCGCCGCCAAGACCAAGGAGCCGGTCCGCGAGGGAACCGTGGCCATGCTCGGCCCCTATATCGATACATTGCTGATCTGCTCTCTGACCGGATTGGTCATAATCACCACCGGCGTCTTCGATAAGAAAATGACAGAAACGAAAGTTTTGAATCATCACACCTTCGATTTTCATACGGTGCCGTTAGACTATGACGACAACTGGATGAATACCGAGATAAGAAAATATAATAAAGGCCGGGAGACGAAATTTGGTCTGCCGGAATTCGACGGAACTGTAAATGTCTGGAGCGGCCGGATTGAATCTATCGAACTAACCTCAAGGCCGGATTATCCGGGTGAACTGGTAAATGATACATTGTATACGCTGGGGCTGGTGCGGAATCACGGGTTTGTGGAAAATGTGCGTTTTCTGGGAGCGGGAGTTCCGTTTACAGGTGTGATAAGAATCACGGGTTCGGGGTCTCCGGAGGGCCAATCCGTAACCGTGATTGAGGGCGGGCCGGAAGCGCTAACGGTTGAGGGCGACATATATCAAAATGGCTCGCCTTTGACCGCATGGGGATTCCAGACCGGCCTGTCGTTTCTGGGTAACCGGGGAAATTATATCATTACCATAGCGGTATTCCTGTTTGCTCTTTCAACTATGATAAGCTGGTCGTATTACGGCGACCGCTCCATTCAATATCTCATCGGCGACGGGGCGATAATGCCGTACAGATATATCTTCTGTATCGTGCTTTTCATCGGGGCCACCAGCAAGCTCGAGGATATCTGGGGATTCGGCGACGTGGGATTGGGGCTTATGGCCATACCCAACCTGGTCGCGATTCTGCTTCTGTCCAAATCCCTTAAAAAGATGACGAAAGAGTATTTCTCACGCAAGCAGGAGCCGTACAGCAAGAAAATAAAACTGATGTAGCGGGCGCGCCTAAAATATCTTTTATAAGGAGGAGAGATGGGAGCGGACAAACATAGTTATTTCAATATGAGGTTAATCATCGGGCTGGTTATTATCGCCGTGGGGGCGATCGCCCTTTCGATGAACCTCGGATATGATGTCGATATCGACCTGTGGGACTACTGGCCCCTTATTCTGGTACTTGTCGGTTTAAGCAGGATTTTCCAGCCGCCGGAATATCGTAACCTGTGGTTTGGCCTGATATTCACCGTTGTGGGAATCCTTTTTCTTCTGGATAATTTTTATTTGATTCGGTTCGGGTTCAGGGAGTTATGGCCGATAATCATAATCTTAATCGGCGTCGCCATCTTGAAGCACGGCTACGGGGCATCAAAAGGCCGTTCCACGGACGTCGATTACATAGACCACAGCGCGGTTCTTGGTGGCGGAGAATACAGATATACCTCAAAGACATTGAAGGGCGGAAAGTTATTCGCCTTCATGGGGGGATGCGAGGTGGACCTGAGGGAGGCGGATATCGAGGGTGACGAGATGGTTATCGATATATTCGCCATGATGGGCGGCGTAGAGATAAAAGTCCCCGAAAACTGGCAGGTAACCATGCGGGGTTTTCCGTTGATGGGCGGTTTTGGCGATAAAACATCTCAGAAACAATCGAGAGCGGAGGTATCCTCAAAAGGCAAAAGGCTTCTTGTGAAGGGGACCGCCATCATGGGAGGGGTTGAAGTAAAGAATTAAATTATATGCATGATCCGGAAAATGAGGCGGTGGAATATCCCGTAGACGGCACGCTCGACCTTCACACATTCAAACCCGCCGAGGTAAAGGACCTGTTAAATGATTACATCGAAGCCTGCCTTAAAAAAAATATATACCGTTTAAGAATAATTCATGGCAAGGGAACCGGCACGTTAAGGCGAATCGTGCAAAGCACGCTGGACAAGCATCCCGCCGTAATGGATTATCGTCATGAGGGCGGATCAGGGGGAGGTTGGGGGGCGACGGTGGTCGATTTGAGAAGAGAATGATATTATCGGTTTTTGTTCCGGCAGCCCCGCCTTCGGCGCGGTTTGGTATGACCGCCATGAAAAGTATCCGATGTTAGAGAACGCGGCGGTTAAAGAAATGATAAAGCGCCATAATTTGCTAATAGGCGGGGCATTCGAGCCCCGCTTTTTTGTAACACCACAATTCCTGATACGCTGATAATATGTAAACTCCATCAACCATAAATATGGGGATCTCCCCATACTTCATAGCGCAATTTTGAGGACTATTATGTAAACCCGCCAAAATTCCCTCAGCGCAATCCATTATTATTCAACAGGATAAAGTACACGTCCAATATGTCCTTTTCTTTTTGTATTCAGGGTATGGCAGTTGCTTGAATAAAATGCAGAAAAATATGAAAAACGAGGAGATAAAGATGAAAAATAGAAAAAGACAAAGCGGATTCACGCTAATAGAGGTAATGGCGGGGATGGTTATTATCGCTTTGGGGCTATTGCTTCTTCTTCCCATGATGGTAACCTCCATGCAGGCCAACGATTTTGCCCGCGGTTCCACGGAGGCATCCATGCTTATCAAGGACAAGATGGAGGATCTTAAGAATACGACCGTGCCGACATCAGGTGTCGATACAGTGAGCACCGTAGCCCGCACATGGACCGTAACCGACCTGGGGAATAATCTTTTACAGCTTGATGTCAACATATCCTGGACCGATCGTCACGGCAGAGCGCATAACAACACAGTTACATCATACATGTCTAAAAGGTAGGTGCGAAATGATGAGAATTAATAGCGATTTAAAAATAAGGCGATTCAAATTGGCGGGTTTCACGCTCATAGAGCTTTTGATAGCGGTGTTTTTAGCGGCTATCGTAACATCGGCCGCCATGGCCATATACATAGCCCAGCACAAACAGCTTATCGTGCAGGACGAGGTTACCGATATGCAGGCCAATATCAGGGCAGCCGCGGTCGAGCTTACGTCAAAAATCAGGATGGCCGGCTATAACGTGCCCGAAATGATACCTTCATTGGAAGCGAAAAATACAAATCCCGATACAATTATCGTAACCTACGATGGCGGCGGTTTACAGGACGTTACAATTGAGCATCAAATGCCGTTGCCCTCCGCGGAGCTGCGCTGCGACGGTCACGACATAAGCGGGTTGCATGATAATGACTGGGTATATATATGGGATCCCTTCAATGAGCGCGGAGAATTCTTTCTTGTCTCGCACGTACAGGTTGCCGCATGTCATATCCAGCACAATACCATGCCGCTAATTCGGTGCTACCCCGCAGGGAGCATGCTTATAATGTTAAACCAGTTCAAATACTATATAGATAATTCAGATGCGGATCATCCCAATTTGATGGTATGGACACCGCAAACGGGAGCCCAGGTTTTCGCTGAGAATATAACCGATTTGAATTTCCAGTATGTCCTGGCCAGCGGGCAGATCGTGGATACGTTCGCGGACGAGGATATGGTTCGCGAGGTTATTATCACACTCGACGCCCGCACCGATAAACAGGACCTGGAATTCCATACTGGTTACAGGACGCGAGATCTGGATACCAGGGTCAAGGTGCGTAATCTGGGCAGTTGAGATAAAAGATTGAAATGAATTGGACGCAAAGTAATTCTGGAGGATAAAATGCACAGGATATCAAAGGTGACAGGAAATAGCGAATCGGGAATTGTCCTGGTCGTATGCATGATAATACTGCTCATGCTTTCGCTGATCGGGATAGCGTCGATTACGACGTCCAACAGCGAGATGCAGGTAGCGGGAAACGAAATGAACAGCACCGGCGCGTTTTACGCGGCCGAGGCGGGCCTGGAGAAAGCGACATCGGAGATCATTACCAGTTATGAGAATACCGGCGCTCCGCCGAATCCGTTGCCGACCGCGCTGGAAACGATGAACAATTACAGATATTATTATTACGTAAGCGATCTGGGCCCAGCGGCAGGCAGAACATTGACTTATGGTTCATATAACGGTCTTTACGCCTCGGTTAAATCCTTCGAGATAATCTCACAAGGCGTGGACAATAATCTCGAGGCAGGCGTCGAGATTGAAATGGATGTCGAGGACGCTCTCATCCCGGTGTATCAATTTGCCGTGTTTTACGAGAACCTGCTCGAAATAGGCCCGGGACCCGATATGACTGTTTCGGGACGGGTGCACAGTAATTCCGATGCATATGTGGAGGCGGGAAGTAACCTATTTATGGATCAACTGTCCTCGGCAGGGAACATATACTACGGAACTGCCCCGGGATCCGGGGATTCGCCGGGTGCCGGTAATATCCTTATCAAAGACGGAGACGGCAACTACCAGAATATGAGAAACGGCGACGGGACATATCTTGACGCGACCGATCCCGACTGGGTTAACAGTTCTATTTCGAGGTGGGGCAATACCGTCGAAGATCACAATCATGGCATCACCGATCTTTATATGCCTATCGCAGGCGCCGGTAATCCCGTCGATATGATTGACAGGGCCGAGAGTAACCCCGACAGCTATGAAAATTTAGCGGGACTGAAGTTCGTTGACGGTCAGGCGTTATATCGCCAGATAGACGGGACCTGGCTTGACGTTACCGGGTTGTTAATTGCGGACGGTACTGTATCCTCAAATACCTTTTACGATGAAAGAGAGGGTCAAAACGTAATATCACTCGATCTCGATATGTCTCTGCTTGCGGCATCGGGGTATTATCCTTCAAATGGAATAATCTACTCCTCGCAGGCCGAGGTGGTCGGTAATATAACGGCCATAAGGCTGACCAACGGCTCCCAGCTTCCGTCGGGAATGACTGTGGCAACAAACAATCCACTTTATACGCTGGGCAATTTTAATTCCGTCAATAAACAACCGGCGTCGTTAATGGCGGACGCGATCACGATATTATCGAATGACTGGGATGACGCCAATAGCGGGCTTGGAATCGGCGCCCGTTCCGCCACCGGGACAACGGTAAACGCGGCTTACATAACCGGCAACACTGAGACCGGTTCGCCCGGTCATGATTATAACGGCGGTCTGGAAAATCTCCCCAGGTTCTTAGAAAATTGGGACGGCGTGACTTTTACCTGGAGAGGTTCTGCCGTAAGCCTCTGGTATTCAAGGCAGGCGACCTCAGCCTGGAGTATAGCGTATTACAGCCCACCCATTAGAGACTGGGGATTTGATACCGACTTTCTGGACGCGGCTAATCTTCCTCCGGGAACGCCGATGGTTAACGTGATTATGAAAACGGGATGGAACCAGACTGTGCTCACCGATTTTTACCACTTCATATACGAATCCCCGGGCGAAGACAACTAATTTGGACTTGAAGAGATAAACAAGATAAAAACCGTCTGAGGCGGCCTTCGGGCCGCCTTTATTATTGCGGATGGAGAATAAAACCAAACCGGCGTCTTCATTCTCTGTTTCAAAACGTAACGAAATCGTTCATTGAATGTCATTACTGTTTTTATGCATAATTGTCAATAAGCATCATCCGATCTAAAATATAAGGCTAATACTATATATGCGTTTCTTCGACAAGGATGGTTAATAATGGCGAATTCGAAAATACAATCGGGTTTTACGCTTATTGAACTTTTAATAGGCGTTCTGATGGCCTCCATCGTAACCTACGCGGCCATGTCGCTTTACATAACCCAGCATAAACAGATGATCGTCCAGGACGAGATAGCCGACATGCAGGCCAATACGCGGGCGGCGGCCGAGGTTATCGCCAACGCGGTTAAAAAAGCGGGTATGAACGCCCCCAGAAGCGGGGCTATAGGTACCGCTGACACGAATCCAGACTCGATTACGGTAATGTATGATTCCGGGGAGCTGGATAACGTCCAGATCGAGGTTACGATGCCGACAACATCCGCCGAGCTTCGATGTGATGGACATGATTTATCCGGTGTTTCCGAGAATGATTGGATATATCTGTATGACCCCTACACCGACGCAGGAGAATTTCTGCAGGTAACCCACGTTCAATATTCCGATCATCTCCAGCATAACACTATGCCCACCACGCGGCTATATCCGGCTGGCAGCAAAGTTGTAAAGATGAACCAGGTGAAATTCTACGTGGATCAATCGAATCCGGACCACCCCACTTTGATGATAGAGACGATCAATACGGCACCGCAACCGTTCGCCGAAAACATAATTGATCTTAATTTCAGGTATTTTCTTGCGACCGGCGCCATTGTTACCCAGACTAATACACCGGAATTGATCAGAATGGTGGAGATCGATGTTGTGGGCCGTACCCACGATCCTGACGACGAATTCTTCACCGCTTACCGCACCAGGAATTTCAATTTGAGGGTCAAAGTTAGAAATCTCGATCTTTAATTTTATACATAGCCGTGTTTGGGCGGCAACAAGGGATCGATTTTTATAACCTTCAGAATGACAATGTCTTATAATGCTCCTTTCATTGTTTCAAAAAGCGACAATTTGGATTGACGTATACTTTTTTTAGAGTCCTGCGTAATTATGTGTATTTATCGTCCCGATTCTTTAATAACTAAAGCTAATATAACGTGTTATGCTATTCTGGCACATTATCATGGAAAGAATAAGAATACAAGCAGCCTTTACCATGGTTGAGCTATTGGTGGGCTTAATCGCGGCATCCTTTGTAACTTACTCGGCGATGTCTTTATATATAACCCAGCATAAGCAAATGATCATTCAGGACCAGATAGCAGATTTGCAGGCCAATGTAAGAACGGCGGCGGAGGTTATAGCCAAAACGGCCAGAATGGCGGGGTATAACATCCTTGGGGGATTATCCGCAATTGAGACCCATAATTCGAATCCCGATACGATAGTGATAACATACGATTCCGGCAAGCTGGTAAACGTTCAACTTGAACAGACCATGCCGCAAACCTCATCCGATTTGAATTGTCAGGATCATGATCTGTCGGCTTTGCCGGAAAACGCTTCGGTTTTTATATACGACACCCTGGCCAATGTGGGCGAGTTTTTCCTTGCGTCCCGGACCATGACGGTGCCATCGCGGATCAGGCCCGTCAATCCTCTTTTAAGGAAATATCCGGCCGGGAGCAAAGTTATCAGTATGAATAGAGTAAGATTCTTCATCGACCAGCCAAATTCAGAACATCCCAACCTCATGCTTCAAAGCTTTGGCTCAAACCCGGAGGTTTTCGCGGAAAATATAATCGATCTTAATTTCAGGTATTTCATGGCGGATGGCTCTATTGTTACGCAAACGGCAACGCCCGAAAATATCCGTATGGCCGAGATTGACGTTGTAGGGCGAACCGGTGATCCTGATGATGAGTTTTTCAGCGATTATCGCACCAGGTATTTCACATTAAGGGTAAAAGTAAGAAACCTCGGCCTTTGATCCGAGAACACGGTTCTGGAATAAGAACCGTCTTCGCGAAAAAGCTTTTATTAATCTTAAAAAATATATAGATTATACCTAAAAAGGAGGAATTTTGCCGGTCGCGCTGGGTCTTATCCTGTTCGGAATCCTGTTTCTTTTAAGAAACCTGGATATTATACGGGGTGCCCTCTGGGATTTTGTCTGGCCCCTGGTTTTCATTATAATCGGTATTTCGATAATATTCAGGGGAATGGGCAAAAGTTAAGGCCGGCGCGGCAGTTGCTCCGGGCGAAGTTATAATCCGTTGATTTTATCGAATTTTGCAGATTGTGAAACTCAAAATCCGAAAAGGATTGTTCTATATGTAATGCTTTAACTTTATTGACAATTATGTCATGAGAGGATAATATTAAAAAGGTGTGATTGGAATTATGATGAACTGTAAATTGGCGTTAATCGTGTGTTCGGTATTTTTCCTGGGGCTTTTGACGGGCTGCGATCGCAGAAGTTCCACCAGCAGGTCGAGAAACGAGGTCTCGTTTTCAACGGAACTATCGCTAATTAAGGATTATTCTACCGGAAGAAACAGGGCGGACATCGAGTTTTTCAGGGAGGGGATTCCGTTTTCGGAAGCGGTGATAAGGGTCGACGGCATAGTCATCCAGAATGCCGGCGGTAGCATATATTTCGATACGCTCTTTGCCCCACTTGGCACCGGCCTGGTTAATGTTACGTTCGAGAGCGAAACCGATCTCTATACCGACACTCTGATACTGGATTTGCCTGATAGTTTCGGGGTAGTCAATGTAACTCCGTCCGAGATGGCTATTTCCAGCGATGTTTTTGTGGAGTGGTCGGCCGCTGACGGCGCCACCGCCTATATATTGGGAGTATCGACCCTGGATTCACCTTATGACGGTTCAACTCCTTTCAGCATTTTACTGGGTGGCACTGCCAGATCGTACACCGTTCCCGCTCAAACCTTTGAGGATAATATCGGAGATGAGATTTTCGAAACCTATTATGTATACCTAATTGCCTATAACAGAGGTTTTCTGCCTTACGTGGGTCTGAAATTTCCGCTTCCGGATGATGTGCCTGTAAGACCGCTCGCGGAACCGTCAGGAACGGCGGGTTACGGGACAATCGCTCCCATCGATTCCGTCAGAGTCGTGTTTTGTTTAAAAGATACGCGGAAAAACAAAATATAACGGCCCCGCCCGGCCGGGGTGTGTTGGACGCACAGGCGGGGCTTGTAACCGAAAGCTTAAATCCATCAACGAAAAACATAGATCGGCTTTCTACGAGATCCATACTTCGATTGATAAATAAAGAGGATAGGACTGTGGCGGATGCCGTTGCCCACGAGATAAAATATATCGGGAGAGCGGTTGATATGGTTGTAGAGGCATTCGAGTCGGGAGGAAGACTTTTCTATATCGGCGCGGGAACCTCCGGCCGCCTGGGTGTTCTTGACGCGGCGGAATGTCCTCCTACGTTTGGAACCGATCCGGAACTGGTGCAGGGGATTATCTCCGGCGGGTACCCGTCCCTGGTGCGTTCCAGGGAAGGAGTCGAAGATGATATTGAGTCCGCTGTCAAGGAGGTTAAACGAAGAAAAATAGGGAAACGCGATGTGGTAATAGGGATTACGGCCTCAAAACGGACCCCGTTTGTGCTGGAAGGTCTTCGAAGCGCAAAGAAAAGGGGAGCGAAAACCGTTTTCATATCCTGCAATCCCAGGAAAATGGCGCCGAGGGATTTCGATTTGAGTATCTGCCTGGTAGTCGGGCCCGAGGTTATAGCCGGATCATCCAGAATGAAGGCGGGAACCGCCCAGAAGATGACATTGAATATGATCTCCACCGCGGCGATGATCAGAACCGGGCGCGTTTTCGGAAGCCGAATGGTGGACCTGATGGCGACATCGGAAAAGCTGAGGGAGAGGTCGAAAAAAATCCTCATAGATGTTTGCGGTATAGAGTACGATGATGCGGGGGAATTGCTTAATAACGCGGGTGGATCGGTGAAGTTAGCGATTATCATGGGTAAAACCGGTTTATCGAAGACGGAATCGAAGAAATTTCTCAAGTCCTCTGGCGGCTTTATTTATAAGGCATTAAGGAAATCGACCAAAAAGGCAAAGTAGGCTGATTTTTGCATGATTTTTAATGTCTCAGGGTTTCATTTTGAAAAATAACAAGCATTTTCATTAATAATAAACTGTCTTTCAACCGAAATTATTCATAAGGCGTATACGCGATTTTTTGCGGACTTAGCATAACTTGTATAAGGATGGATTATGCCGGAAATGATTCAAATAGATGAATCTGATTTTATTGAAATCGATGAAGCCCAGATCAGAAGCGTAGCCGAGGTATTCAACCAGCTGATAAAAACCGTCAAGGCGAAACTCGTGTATCCGTCATCATCCAAGCTTCCCCAGCAATTTATGGATAAACTCAATTCCGATTTCACCGCGGTATTAAGCGAAATTGACAGACTAAAATTTAAGATCGAGGCCGACGCCGTCCTGTTCAGCGATCAACTCATATATAAGGCGAAAAACAAAGCCGAGAATTTTGCTCATCCTTTTTTCCGTGACGGTATAGTAGAGTTGGAATTCTATAAAGGCCTGACCATTGAGGAACTTGACAGGTTTGTTGATACCCTTTCGCTTGTTACAAGATCGGCGCATGTCGAGGACGATCTCGCCACCCTTTTATGGGAGATTGGCTTTGAGAAAATATCATATAAACTCATGGACGACTCTCTTGATATAGAGACGTTTGAATACGGAACTTCAAAGATTAAGACGCCGCTTGAATCGTCCGGAATCGATTATAGTGAAGTGTTTCTGGGAAACAGCGAGCTTGGATTAACGGACGAAGATTTTGATCTCGATTCGGACAAGAACAAAGCCAGGAAATTACCAGCCGGTTATAAAAATGTGCCGGACAACCTGGCGGACTATATAAACAGGCTGACGGAGTATGATGAGTCGGAGAAGTCGGCAATCGCCGAGATGTTGAAGGCAGACGACAATTTCGAATGCAAACAATATATAATCGACATTTTGTTTGAGATTTTGGGAGCCGAGGGCGATAACGCCAGTTATAACGAGACGCTGGATTTGATCTCCAAAGTCAGGGATGATTTTATAAAAGCCGTGGATTTGAGATCGGCGATAAGGATTTTTAATATGACCAGGGAGTTGCGAGAGGCCCTTAAGAATCTTGGAGACGAGAAAGAGAAAAGAATCGAGGAATTCATAAAGGGTTTCGGGGCCTCGGAGAGGATCAGGATCCTGGTTGATACGCTGGACAACTCCAAGGATATCAATTATTCCGAGGTCACCGAATATTTGACCATGCTATCCTGGGAGGCGATAACACCTCTTATCTGGGCTCTCGGGGAGTTGAGTCATTATCCCGCAAGAAGGGCGGTATGCCAGGCCCTGGAGGCTGTTGCCATCGATCATGTCGAAGTTCTGGGAAAAGGAACTGAAAACCCGAGGTGGTATGTGGTGCGGAATGTAGTCATGATTCTGGGCAAGATTGCCAGCCCTCAAGCCCTGAACTATTTTCAGAGGACGATAAGTCATTCGGATATAAGGGTAAGAAAAGAGACAATAGTTTCCGCGGCCAGGATTGACAATGAACAATCCGCCGACTTTTTGATAATGGCGCTTAAAGATGAAAGTGAAAGTCTCCAGACTCTGGCGTTAAAAGAGCTGGCAAGAAGAAAATCGGAAAAGGCATTTATACATGTAGAAAACATGATAGAGGACAAAAAGTTTAAGAATCGCCCTACGGACCAGATAAAAGAGATCCTGGAAGCGTACGCGAGATTGGGCGGCAAACAGGCGTTTGAGCGATTGAAGAAGATGGCCACGCGCACAATCTTAATACCATCCGAAAAAGAGGACAGGATAAGATTTTACGCGGTCATGGCTCTGGGATACATATACAGCCCGGCGGCCCATCAGGTTCTGAATAAAATTTCCAAATCCAGGAAAAAGAGGATGGCGGACGCCGCCAGGCGAGCCTTAAACAGACGGCTGAAGGAGCGAGATTTTGTTTGATAAGTCTCTGGATGAGATCAAAGATAAGAATGACCTTTTAGAAGCTTTTCTGGATGAACAGGGGCGGCATCTGGTAAATCTCCTGCATGCCACGTTCAAGGTAGCAGGGATGTACGAGGCCAACAACAACCGTTATATCGAGCAGGCGTCAAAGTTGAGGGGTATATTAAAACAGATTTTCGATGATGAACCGGATTTTTCACTCGCCATAAAGGGCGGTTATATGTACCTGAACGGCGTCAGGCTGAAGGCCGACCGCGACAGCGAGGTGGCGATGACCTATTTTCTCGAACGCTGGCCGGAGCTGGGCATGTCGGGTTTGACATTATCGAGCGGGTTGGATCCCCGGGAGCTTGATAAATTTATATTTTTCATGACAGGATTCGAAAGCGGGGAAAACAGGGAAGAAAACTATGACGCCATAAAGAGCAGGTTTAACGAGCTGGGTATCGAGAATATTATCCCCTCGAGATATTCGCAGGAAGCCGAGGAACCGGAGGATGAGGATAAATATAGAGCGATTCGGGTAAAAGCGAAAAAGACGTTTTTCTCGGCGGTTTCGGTCGTAAATAATACCATGAGCCAGGCAAAAAGCCACAATTCGGTGAATATTGCCAAAACCAAGAGGGTAGTGCAGCAGTTAATAGATGTAATAATTGAGGATGAGTCGGCGTTGATGGAGATGACGGCGCTCCGTAGTTTTGATGATTATACTTACGTTCATTCGGTAAATGTCTGCGTGCTCTCACTGATCCTGGGGTATAATCTGGGTCTTGACCGAAAACGCCTTTCCAATCTCGGCGTCGGAGCGTTAATACATGACATAGGAAAGACAAAGCTCCCCATCGACCTGGTGAACAAACCTGATTCTTATGACGAGTATGATTGGGAGCTTATGCGCAGGCATCCTATTTACGGCGTTAAGTTTCTTTTGAAAACTCGAAGCGTGGAAGAGACCACGGCGAGGGCGACCTCGGCCGTGTACGAACATCATATATCTTATGACGGAACGGGATATCCCGAACTTTTGAAAAAGCGTATACCTACCATGTTCGCGCGAATAGTGGCAATCGCCGACACTTATAATGCCATGTCGTCAGGAAGAGTCTATCATCGCAAGAAAAATCTTCCCGATGAGGTGATTACGAGCATGGCAAACAGGGCCGGCATAGCTTTCGACTCGATCCTACTCAAAGTGTTTATAAATGCTCTGGGGATTTATCCTGTTGGCACGGTCGTGGCGTTATCGTCAAACCAGGTCGGCATAGTGACCAGGAGCAATCCCAAGGATCCTGAAAACCCCAAAGTCAAAATTGTGGCTGATGAAAGCGGATTGCTGGGTATTGACGATGTGAAAGTGATTGATCTTTCGAAAGAGCCCGGGATAAATGTTACCAAGATGATTGACGGCGACAAGTATAATATCAATAATGCCAATTACCTGGATAAGTTCTAACTAAAAATCTATCCCGCCCAACCATTATCATGTTTATTTTATAGATAAGTTGACAAATTTTGCTTTCACCCAAATATTGTCAGCCATGATAAACAGAGATCGTTTACAATCGATTCTGGACAAGGCCGCCGAAAAAACCCGTATATCGGAAAATGCCTATCTGATAATCCTGTCGTTCGTGGTCGGGGTTTCCACCGGTCTGGGGGCGGTCGCTTTTCGATGGTTGATTCTTTCCTTCCGCGACCTGTTTTTCGGTCATGGTATCGAATGGCTGATCCCACTTGTACCGATGGCGGGAGGGTTGCTTGTGGGGCCGATAGTATATTTTTACGCCTCCGAGGCCAAAGGACACGGCGTACCGGAGGTTATGTCCGCGGTGGCGCTGAAATCGGGAGTCATAAGGTCCAGGGTGGCGGTAGCCAAGGCCGTAGCGTCGGCAATCTGTATCGGTTCCGGGGGTTCGGCGGGCCGGGAAGGACCGATTGTCCAGATCGGGGCGGCGGTTGGATCGACTATCGGCCAGATTTTCAGGCTGTCCGGGGATAGAGTCAAAATCCTGGTGGGGTGCGGTGCGGCCGCGGGAATATCCGCGGTATTTAACGCTCCCATAGCGGGCGTGATTTTCGCCCTGGAGGTGATACTCGGCGATTTCACGATCAAGACTTTCTCTCCTGTAATCCTGTCGTCGGTCCTGGCGTCGGTTGTATCGCGAACGATTCTACACGATACGCCGGCCTTTATAGTCCCGCCTTATGAACTCGTTTCGGCATGGGAAATCCCGCTCTATATACTGCTGGGCGGATTTGCCGGGATAGTGGCTGTAATTTTTACGAAGACCCTTTATTTAACCGAGGATGTTTTCGATTATAAAATTAAAGTACCCGGCTATTTGAAGCCGGCCCTGGGCGGGCTTCTGCTCGGTTTTGCCGGTCTGCTGGCGCTTAAGTTAAACTATGCGGGCTTTCACCATCTCTCGGCGCCGGCCATTTTCTCCGACGGTTACGAGACGATCAGCTCTGTGCTTGGCGGCGAGGGCCTATGGTACACCATGCTGGCCCTGGTGGTATTGAAAATCCTGGCCACAAATCTTACCCTGGGGTCGGGAAATTCAGGGGGAATTTTCGCGCCCTCGCTTTTCATGGGCGCTATGGCCGGAGGATTTTTCGGCTATGTCGCGCATTCGCTGTTTCCCGGTGTTACGGCGCACCCCGGAGCTTACGCCCTGGTGGGCATGGCGGCGGTCGTGGCCGGCACCACCCACGCCACCATAACATCTATTCTGATTGTATTCGAAATGACCAAAGATTACAGAATCATGCTGGCGTTGATGGTAGCCTGCGTGTTTTCAACCCTGGTCGCGCGGAGGTTCCTAAGCTCGTCAATTTATACATTGAAGCTGAAACGCAGGGGAATAACGCTCAGCGGCGGGCGTGACGTCAACCTCCTCGATATCCTCAAGGTAGGCGAGGTTATGCGCAGGGAATTCAAAACGATTCCTATGAATATTAATCTCGATATGATTTATCATTACCTCGAGGAATCCAAGGAGACCACGTTGCCCGTGGTCACTCCCGGCAGCAGGCTTTACGGGATGATATCATTCCAGGACCTTCGCACTGTGCTAACGAAGCATGAAATCGATCCGCTTATAATCGCCGCCGATATCGCCAGCCGCGAGGTCGTCACGGTAACCGAAAACGAAAACCTCAGTCAGGCGCTGGAAAAATTTGGCAGGCGGGATTTCGACCTGCTTCCGGTAGTATCCCGCGCTGATCCCACGTCGATTATGGGGGTCCTGTACAGGGATGATCTCATTAACTATTATAACCAGCAGTTGATGCGGAGAATGGTGGAAAAGGAGGAGAAAGGTTAGATTTACTTCAAAAATTTTAACACAGCTTTATTAAACTCCTCCGGCATTTCCAGGTTTACCATATGCCCGGCGCCTCTTATTATAATTAACCTCGTATCCGGAATCGCTATATCCAGATGATAGGCGCCGTCGATAAACTGATTGTCCTGTGCCCCGAAAACCAGCAGTGTTTTCTGTTTTATCTCATTCAGTCTCGAACGCCAGTCGACCGGCGATTGGGTGTTTTGCCTTGCCGCCATCATCTGTAAAAGAAAGTCGGGATTATGGCGGGCGATAATCCTATCCCAGACGGGGCGGGCATCGGGATTGCGTTTAAAAATGTTATCCACGAGTTTTCCCCTCCGCAGACCGATAGCGTCGGCCCACGCTTCCACACCCCGAAGCCTTAAAACGCTTTCCTCCTTTGACTGGTATTCCTCTTCCTTCTTTGTGCGGGGTTTCCCCCGGGTAGGTAATATGGACGATATCAGCACCAATTTTGTTACAACATCCGGCAAATCGTGGGCGGTCCTTACGGCGCTCCCGCCGCTCAGGGAGAAACCGGCAACGGTTACATCTTTTAGTTTCAATTCTTTTATCAACCCGATAACGTCGACGGCCATGGCGGAGCCCGACCATTGTTTGCCGCACGACGATTGTCCGAATCCGCGAAGATCCACCGTTATTACTTTAAAATGCTTTGAAAGGGCCGGAATCTGGAACTCCCACATAACGCTGTTTAGAGCGTAACCATGTAATAGAATAAGGGGCGGGCCGTCTCCGTGTATTTCATAGTAGATGGCGGCGTCCTCGGCGTCGTAGAAAGGCATCAATCGAACTCTGGATTGTTGTTACTGAGGGTCGAAACAGCTTTATTGATTGAGTCCCAGCCGAATCCGCGGCCTCGCAGAAAAGCGGTGAGTTTCTGTTTGGCCTTTATAGGAGTTTCGCCTTTGAGGGTTTTCAGTTTTTTGCGGCTTAGCTCCAGTACGATTGAATCTTCGTCATAGTTAACAAGCTCCGTGTCGAGGGCAAGCTCGGAGATATCGCCGTTTATCCCTTTCTCAAACAGTTTTTTCTTAAGATAGAGTCTGGATCTGCCCCCCCGCGATATTTGTGATCTTATGCAGGAACAGGCGAATTTGTAATCGTCGACATAACCGTACCGCTGCAGCCACAACATGACCTCGTCCCTTAACGCCGGCGATCTTCTTTCCGCCGCCAGTTTTCGCCGGAGTTCCCTTTCCGGAACCATCCGCCGTGAGAGGATCTGGAAGGCCCGGTATTTGAGCCAGGCTCTGTCGGCCTGTTCCTTTATCTGTTTCAGACGCGATTCGGAGAGTATATCCCCGACCCTGAGGCTGTTTTTATAGATCGTTTCTTCGTCAATATAGAAAGGAGGTTTGCCCTTAGGGTTAAGTTCAAACCATCCCTTCTTCCGTTTAACCGGCTCCAAGCCAGTTATTATCAGTTCGGCCACGTCAATATTGGTTGGAATCCGCTATTTTTTGGCCGCTTTCTCCGGCTTCGACTCTTCTTTGGATTTTTCTTTTTTCGAGTCGTTATCAAGCCCCAGTTTCACCCGGAGTTTCGAATAGACCTCTTTGGCGATCTCCCGGTTTTCGGTCATATAAGCGATGGAGTTTTCGCGTCCCTGCCCCAGCCTTTCTTCGCCGAACGAATACCAGGTGCCGGATTTCTCGATAATCCCGTGGTTGGCTCCCAGATCGATCAGCTCGCCCATACGAGAGATCCCCTTGCCGTAGACGATGTCGAATTCAGCCTCTTTGAAAGGAGGCGCGACCTTATTCTTTACGACCCTTACGCGCGTACGGGACCCGGTAATATCGCCCGCGGTTTTAATGGTGGCTATTTTCCTGATATCCATCCTTATGGACGAGTAGAATTTCAGGGCGTTACCGCCGGGGGTAGTTTCGGGATTGCCGAACATGACCCCGATCTTCATCCTGATCTGGTTGATAAAAACCACGCAGGTTTTGGATTTGGAGATGGTGCCGGTAAGTTTCCGCATGGCCTGCGACATCAACCGCGCCTGCAGTCCCATGTGGGAATCGCCCATCTCTCCCTCGATTTCCGCCTTGGGAACCAACGCCGCCACCGAATCGATGACCACGATATCGATGGCGCCGGAACGGACCAGCGTCTCGGTGATATCCAGCGCCTGCTCGCCGGTATCGGGCTGGCTGACGAGAAGATTTTCGATATCCACGCCGAGAATACGAGCGTATCCGGGGTCCATGGCGTGTTCGGCGTCGATGAACGCCGCTATGCCACCCTGCCTTTGCGCCTCCGCCAGAATGTGCAGCGCCAGCGTGGTCTTCCCCGATGCCTCCGGGCCGAAAATTTCAACCACGCGTCCCTTTGGAACTCCTCCGATACCGAGTGCGACGTCAAGACCTATGGAGCCTGTGGATATCGAGGGTATGGACGTTTCGATCGGCTCATCGCCCAGCCTCATTATGGCGCCCTTCCCGAACTGCCGCTCAATCGATGTTATGGCGGTGCTCAGGGCTTTTCCTTTGTCGTTATTGGTGCCTGCCATTTATGCCTCTTCGGTTAAGTTGCTATTTTCAAGTCTCGGGAGAAATCATATTATATACTGTTCAGATGTGCAAGTGTTTTTTTGCCGTTTGGCTCGTTTACGGCGAAAAAGTAATGACGGAATCTGTCAGCATGCCGGACTTGACAAACAATTAATATATTAAAGCCGGATTGTCTCCAGGGGCGTGTATTTGGGACCGGCTGATGATAGATCCGATTTGAAAATCGTCACCGCGGTTATGTCGTACGGTCTGGTTTCGAAAGCTGTTCTTTCGATTTTTTTCACGATTATGCTGATTCCAGAGGGATTTTTAACTCTTCCGATAGTCAGGTGGGCCAGAAACCGTTTATCGCCCCTGCCGAATTTGGATTCGATACAGGCCATCTCCACGCCGGTGGCCAGGTCGAGAAGCCTGTCTTTACCGATATCGGTGCCGGCCCAGATAACCCGGGGCATTTTAAGATTGGGGAATCCGCCCAACCCGGAAAAAGAGAGGCCGAATTTACCGAATCCGTAAATGTTGGTTTTGATACTCTCGGCGAGTTTGGGGACAGATTCCTGATTGATATCGCCCAGGAAACGGAGGGTGATATGGAGGTTTTCGGCGTTGACCCATTTGACTCCCCGGCCTTCATTTCGAAATATCGAGGTCAGCTTATCTACCTCCATCTTGGCGCCCTGGGGCAGATCGACGGCGATGAATGTCCTGATCTTTTCCATAATTAAAGACTATTATATCCCATATACTGATAAATACAAGAGAAAAATGGAGGGGATGGTCAAATGTTAACCTGATTCGTACAAATTAACGTAAATCGGATCTGTAAATTTATATCCGCGGCGGCTTGATACCCAATATGCGCAGGTAGTGATTGATCTGGCTGCGGTGATGGATATCATGTTCGAATAGATGCAGGAATATCCATTCTCCGGTGACCGATCTGTCCCGTTTGAATTTCCTCATATCGTATTCCTGTTCGAGCACCTCCGGCGCGGCGGCGAAAAACTCCTCCAGCCGTTTCCAGTGGGCGTCGAGCAAGCCGGCGATCTCCGGCTTCGGCAGGCTGGGGCAGGGAGTGTAATCGGTGTATTTTCCGCCGCCGACCACGGCGGTGATCCACCAGTCGGAGGCCTCGGCGATATGCATGAAGATATTGCCGAGAGTTATCATATCCTTGGCGGGCGCGCAGTCGAGTTTGTCGTCTGGCAAGAGCTCCAGGGCTTTCATCAGAGGCGGTTTGACCTCCTCCATCCAGAATCGGACTATGCGGTCGATGGTGATGTTCCCATCTATAGTCATAGGTTCTCCTTACATTAATATTTGTAACAAAATTTACTTTTAAGGAAAAAACGCACGGCGATTCTTGATGTCAACATTAAAATTTAAAGTGATAGGCGATATTCAGGGAAACAGTTTTGCGCATATAATTTATATTTTGAGAAAATCTGAATGCTGATGACTTTTTAATAATTAAAGACCTTGCTTTAAGGGGCGCCGCTACGATATCGTAAATCCAGGTGCCGAAAAAGGCTACAACGGCTATCAGGCCAACAGGCTCGGCGAGAGGGAATTGATTACCTTCGGACATGGCATCTCCATACGCCATAGCGGCGGAGAAATATGCCACTGGAATCGAAACGAGCTCGGTGATAAAAAGGATCTTAAACGTCCTGGAATCTTCAATATAAGCGTGACCCAGCCCGTGAATAACGGAACCGGGGACAACAGCTATAAATAAAGCGAGGTACGGATTTTTCTTCTCTATATCCAGCCTTTCAAATTCTCTATGTTGATCCGATAATGTATTCATAAATAAAACAGGGGCAATTGTTATTACGTAATCATTTTCTATTATTGTAGCATTGTTTTCTAGTAGAATTTCGTTTTTTGTAAATCTGGATTCAGAACCGACGGCGATATTGAAACAGCACATAAAAATAATCAAGACTAACGTGGAAGACCGAAATCTCATGAGATTCAATATAAATTTATATTGTGCAAATGTCAATAGCGTTATTGTGGTTGGCAGACGTC
>CBFCYP010000010.1:0-39688 GCA_965602185.1 uncultured bacterium | reverse complement strand
GATAGAAAGGCTCCCGACGGAAAGCCGGCAACCGAGCAGATATTCACACCCGAGCCCTCAAGAAGTTCCCTGCAAAATCCCACGAAAGAAGAATAGACACAAACGGAATGAAATCCATACTTTTCGGCGTCATCGCAAAGTCTTTCAATCTCTCCGGAATCCGCGTCGGGACGAAGCAGGGTATGATCGATCATTCCCGGCAATCCGGACGCTAACTCGGCATCCGATAAGGTGGCATCTGCCATGCCGCCGGACATTTCAAACCAGAGCGGAATCGAGATGTTCAACTGAGATTCAATTTCAATCTTTATCTCACCAATTTTACCCAATAATTCTTCCATTGCCTGATCCTCAGCAAGTTTAAAATCAGCATTTTATTTTTTAAAGGTGAATCCCTCCGGAAGAAGCTCCTTCAGTTTAAATCTATCTCTATCTCCTTTCGAATTAATACAAAGTATCTCCAAATCTGATCCGAATTCGGAGAGCACTTGCAAACAGGCTCCGCAGGGCCGCGCGGGCGGAACGGCGTCGGAATAAACAGCTATGGCTTTAAAGTCTTTATTTCCTTCGGATACCGCTTTGAAAACCGCCACCCTTTCGGCGCATACTGTTAAGCCGAATGACGAGTTTTCGATATTGCATCCGGTGAATATCTTACCGCCATCCGTGAAAATCGCCGCCCCGACCTTGAAATCCGAGTAAACCGCATGGGCATTTTGAGCAGTGCTTTCCGCCGATTCAATTAGTTTATCCCAATCTATCATTTTAAATCTCCCAGAAAACTTTCTCCATCCGGTTGCGTCAATCCGAAATAATCAAGAACGGTCGCCCCCAGATCCGCAAACGTATTCCTGATACCGAGGTTTTTACCTGTCGATTCGAAAGGATGAATTCCCGCGAGGAGGGGAACATATTCTCTGGAGTGATCGGTCGAGGGTGTCGTGGGATCGCATCCGTGATCGGCGGAAATGATAAACAGATCGTCCTTTTTCAAGCTGCCTATAATTTCATTTAAACGACCATCGAAATACTCGAGGCCTTTCGCAAATCCCTGGTAATCGTTCCTGTGACCCCATAACATATCAAAATCAACCAGGTTGATATATGCCAATCCCTTGAAATCACCTATTAATACCTCTATTAATGTATCAATTCCTTCAGCGTTCGACCTGGTTGGAAAAGATTTTGTGATGCCGGAGCCGGCGTATAGATCGTTGATTTTACCCACGGATATAACTTCAAAACCGTTCTCCGAAAGAGTGTCGAGTCCGGATTTAACAGGTGGTTTTACGGAAAAATCGTGGCGGTCGGCGGTCCTTACAAAATTCCCCGGTTCCCCTGAAAATGGTCTGGCGATGACACGGGAAACATTATGCTCGCCCGTCAGCATATTCCTGGCCATGCGGCAGTAATCATACAATTCATTTAGAGGCACGATATCCGTATGCGCCGCGATTTGAAAAACCGAATCGCCCGAGGTATAGACTATGAGATCGCCCGTTCCAATATGTTCGATCCCCAATTCCTCGATAATTTCGGTGCCCGATGCCGCCTTGTTGCCTATGACTTTTTTCCCGGTTTTATGCTCAAACTCTTTTATCAGTGTCCGGGGAAATCCATCGGGATAGGTCGGGAACGGTTTTTCGGTAATGATTCCGAAATGTTCCCAGTGACCGGTGGTGGAATCTTTCCCCGCCGAAAGCGACACCATCTTGCCGAAAGATAGAACGGGCTTTTCGCTTTTCGGGACTCCTTTAATATCAATTATGTTTCCGAGTCCGCATTTCTCCAACTCGGGCAGGTTCAGGCCACCCATTTTATCGGCGACATTTCCGATACTGTTGGATCCGGAATCGCCGTAAATTGCGGCGTCGGGTAGCTCGCCCACGCCGCAGGAATCCAGTATCAACACGCACACCCTCATAGCCTTTATTATATTATATAATCAAATTTCGAGAAAAACAAACCTATTGATCCATCAAAAAAAGCCCGGCGTAACCGGGCGTTTCTATTTTAACTGATGTATTGATCTTAAAATTATAGAATGCCGTTAAGTTTCCGCCTTTTCTTTCGCTTTCTTTTTGGCGGCGCTTTTGGCTGTTTTCTTCGCGGTCTTCTTCTTAATTTTCCTTGTTTCCTCTTTGGCGGATTCGGATTTCTTTCGTTTCTTGCCTTTGGATTCCTCGACGACCTTTTTCTCAATATTCAACTCAACAACCGATAAAGAGGCGCCGTCACCGAGCCGGTGGCCATAAAACGCGCGGCGGGTATATCCACCGTTGGTATTTTTAAATTCGCCGGCTACCTCATCGAAAAGCTTTTTTACGTTATCGCGATTTCTCAGAACAGCGAAAACCCGTCTCCTTGCGGAAAGATCGCCTTTTTTTGCCAGCGTAATCAATCTTTCCACTTTGCCCTGCAATACCTTTGCCCTGGCCGTGGTCGTCTTTATCCGGTTGTGAGAGATAAGGGAATTGGCCAGGTTTGAGAGCATAGCCGTGCGATGAGACTTATTTACTCCCAGTTTTTTAACATGTTTGCCGTGTCGCATTACGTCGCCTTCGCTTCCTCTGTTTCCTTGTACTTTTCGACATCCATTCCAAACGAAAGCCCCAGCTCCGATAATATGGCGTTCAGCTCATTCAGCGATTTTCTACCGAAATTGCGGTATTTCAACATCTCCGCCTCGGACTTGCGAACGAGATCCTCCAAAGTAACGATATTGGCCGCATGAAGGCAGTTTGAAGATCGTACCGAAAGCTCGAGTTCATCAACTCTCATCTTCAGCAGGTTTCTTATCCTCAGAACCTCCTCGTCGATTTCTTCCTCTTCCGCTATCTCGATTTCCTGATCCCCGCCCGCGAATACATTGAGATGATCTCTGATCAGCTTGGCGGAAAAACTCAGCGCATCTTCGGGATCTAAAGAACCGTCAGTCCAGATTTCTAAGCTCAGTTTATCATAATCGGTACGTTGCCCAACCCTGGTTTCCTCAACCCAATAGTTAACCTTGATAACCGGGGAGAATCTGCTGTCGAGGAATATTGTTCCCGCGGGCTTTCCGGGTTTTTGGTTGATTTCTGCCGGTACGAATCCCCGGCCGAAATCGGTATCAACCTCCATACGGAATTTTATATCCTCACTCAAGCTCAAAATATGAAGGTCCTTATTCATGATTTCTACATCGGCGTCGGCTTCAATAATCTCCGCTGTATAATCGCCTTTTTTATTGACATTGAATACCAGCGTCTTGGGTTCGTCGCCCAGTAATCTCAATTCCAGTTTCTTGATATTCAATATTATCTCGGTAACATCTTCCTTTATGCCCGGGATTGTGGAAAATTCATGCATCACTCCATCAATCCTGATGGCCACGGGAGCAGCACCCTGAATAGAGGACAGCAGCACCCTTCGAAGCGAATTTCCCAGCGTATGACCGAAACCTCTTTCCAGCGGCTCAATTATAAATTTCCCGTAATGATCAGTGCTGGACTGTTCATCCAATACTAATTCTTTGGGCATTTGCATACTTTTCCACTTCATCTATTTAGCCTCCGGAAATTTATTATTTGGAATACAACTCAACAACCATCTGTTCCTGCACGGTTACAGGAATATCAAGACGTTTCGGTTTCTCCAGAAGTTCTCCCTCCATTTTGGCTTTATCGAGCCGCAGCCAGGGATAATCAAAAACCTTCCCGACCTCTTTTAAAGAGGAATGAATAATATCGAGACTTCGGCTCTTCTCACGTACCCTGATGATATCGCCGGGGCGAACCTGGAAAGACGATATATCGACGATTCTATCATTTACCGAAAAATGTCTGTGAAGGATAAGCTGTCTGGCCGATTTGCGAGATGGCGCGAAGCCCAGCCTGTAAACCAGGTTATCCAGACGGCATTCTAATAGAACCAGGAGGTTTTCGCCGGTAATACCTTTTTGCTGAGCCGCGGTTTTAAAATAGTTTCGGAACTGCTTTTCCAGAATTCCGTATATTCTGCGGATTTTCTGTTTTTCACGAAGCTGGAAACCATACTCGGAGCCCTTCCTTCTGCCGGACTGCCCATGCTGTCCCGGCGCATAACCCCGTCTTTCAAAGGCGCATTTATCCGACGTGCACCTGCTGCCCTTGAGAAACAGCTTCATACCCTCACGGCGGCATAATTTACAGTTTGGATCTCTGTATCTTGCCATATGGTACCTCTACACCCTGCGCCTTTTCGGCGGACGGCATCCGTTATGAGGTATGGGAGTAACATCTTTTATAGCGCTTATTTCGAGGCCGGCCGCCTGAAGCGATCGGATGGCCGCCTCCCTGCCGGAACCGGGTCCCTTTACCCAGACCTCGATTCTTCTAACGCCGGCTTCGATGGCCTCCTTGGCGGAGGTCTGCGCCGCCAGCTGAGCCGCAAACGGCGTTGATTTCTTCGAGCCCTTAAATCCGCTCTTACCCGCTGATGACCAGGAAATAACATTCCCGGATTTATCCGAGATGGAAACGACGGTGTTATTAAAGGTGGCTTTGATATGTGCCACTCCCACGGAATCCGCTTTTTTTACCTTTTTCTTCGTTTTTCTCTTTTTGGGATCAGCCAAACAAACCTTCCTTTATTTCTTGGATTTTCTTCCTATCGTTTTTCTGGGTCCTTTACGGGTTCTGGCATTGGTTTTAGTCCTCTGACCCCGCGCGGGAAGCCCCCTTCTATGTCTGAGCCCTCTATAAGAACCGATATCAATGAGTCTTTTGATATTCATGTTGATCTCGGCTCGAAGAGACCCCTCTACTTTATGATCCTGTTCAATAACCGCCCTGAGCATGGATACATGTTCCTCGGTCAGGTCTTTAACACGTATTGCGGGATCAATACCGGTTTTTTCCAGAATCTTTCTCGACGTTGACCAACCGATACCATAAATATAGGTTAGGCCGGCTTCGACTCTTTTCTCTTTTGGCAGATCGACACCTGCAAGACGCGCCAAAAATGCCTCCTTTTATCCTTGACGTTGCTTATGCTTGGGATTGGAGCAGATTACTCTCACCACACCCTTGCGTTTCACGACTTTGCACTTTTCGCAACGCGGTTTAACACTCGAACGGACTTTCATTGTTTCTCCATATTATTTATGACGGTACGTAATTCGTCCGCGGTTTAAATCGTAAGGCGATAGTTCGAGAGTCACTTTATCTCCCGGTAAAATCTTGATAAAATGCATCCTCATTTTACCCGAGATATGCGCCAGTACCTGATGGCCGTTATCCAACTCGACCTTGAACATCGCGTTGGGTAACGGTTCAATCACCTTACCTTCAACCTCTATTACGTCTTCCTTGGCCATACTATCCTAATGTTAAAATCTCCGGGCCGTTGGAGGTTATCGCAACGGTATGCTCGAAATGCGCCGACAGCGAACCGTCATCGGTAACAATCGTCCACCCGTCAGACAACATCCTGACCTGGTATTTCCCGGCGTTAATCATCGGCTCGACAGCCAGCACCAGACCATCTTTGAGTTCAATTCCGGTACCGGGCTCGCCGAAATTCGGTACCTGGGGCTCTTCATGCATCCTGGTGCCTATTCCATGACCCACAAGATCACGTACGACCGAAAAACCTTTATCCTCTGCATAACTCTGAATCGCCGCGGAAAGATCCCCGAGACGATTCCCAACCACACAGGCTTCGATTCCCCTGTTCAACGATTCCCGCGTTACCTCGAGAAGTTTTCCCGCACCTTTGGTGATTTCGCCGACCGCGAAACTTCGAGCCGAATCTCCATAGTAACCGTCCATAATGGAACCTACGTCCACGCTTACTATCTGACCCTCTTCCAGTTTCCGCTCGCTCGGTATTCCATGCACCACCTCGTTGTCGATGGAGACGCAGATGTGGGCCGGGAATCCCTGATAGCCGAGGAAAGCCGCCCTGGCATTTCTTTTTTTAAAATGCCTGGCCGCCAACTCATCGAGTTTCCTGGTGGTCACGCCGGGTTTTACGTTTTCAGAGATCAAATCTAAAACTTCAGCGACTACCCGCCCCGCTTTTCTCAGCTTTTTAATTTCGTCGGGAGTCTTATACTTTATATTCATCTCGCTCCTACCGATTCGGTAATGGATTTGAAAACCTCATCGAAACTTCCACTGCCGTCGATATCGATAAGTTTACTCTTCTCACGATAAAAATCCTCGATCGGTTCGTTATTTTCATGATAAAGCGACAGGCGATTTTTTATGGTTTCCTCGTTGTCGTCGGAACGCTGATAAAGCTCGCCGCCGTCTATATCGCAAACACCCTCTTTTTTGGGGGGCCTGGTTTTTAGGTTATATTCAAATCCACATGTTTTGCACATCCGCCGGGCACTGAGCCTGTCCACGATCATTTGATCGTCCACATTAAGATTCACTACCTTATCGATTTCGATATTTAACTCGCTCAAAATGTTTTCAAGCCCTTTAGACTGTTCTGGAGTACGGGGGAATCCATCGAAAATGAAACCGCCCTTGATTTCTTTCAGCTTCTCTTTAATCATACCGAGAATAACGTCATCGGGTACCAGATCTCCGGCATCAACATAATTCTTCGCGGTTTTTCCCAATTCCGTCCCCTCTTTCATTGCCTTTCTGAGAAGATCTCCGGTCGAGATGTGGGTCAAACCGTATTTCTCCACCAGCTTTTTCGCCTGAGTGCCTTTACCGCTTCCCGGACCTCCCAAAAAAATCAGACGCATCAGCTGTACCTTCCTTTCATCCTGCCTTTTTTCATAAAACCGTCATAATGCCGCATCAACAGATGCGATTCGATCTGTTGCAACGTATCGAGGGCGACGCCCACCACAATAAGAAGCCCGGTACCGCCGAAATAAAATTGTATGTCGGCTATATTAGACATGATATTGGGTAGAATGGCGATAAATGCGAAAAAGATGCCTCCGGGCAGAGTAATTCTTGTAAGTACCCGGTCAATATATTCCGCGGTTCTCTGGCCGGGCCTTATTCCGGGGATAAATCCGCCCTGTTTTTTCATATTATCCGCCAGGTCGACAGGATTAAACACAATAGCGGTATAGAAATAAGCGAAAAACACAATAAGCAAAGCATACAACAGCATATAGAAAGGATGCCCGGGATCGAGCCAGGTCGACACCATAATCATGAAATCGCTGTCCGGGAAAAACGAAAGTATGGTCTGGGGAGCGAACATGATGGATTGAGCGAAAATGATCGGAATAATTCCGGCAGTGTTGACCGATAAGGGAATGTGAGTGCTTGTACCCCCGTACGTTTTCCTGCCAATGACTCTTTTGGCATACTGTACGGGGATCTTTCTCTGCGCTCTGGTCACCAGAACGATTGAGGCAATGATAACCAGCATGAAACCGATTATGATGAGCTCTTTAATGATATTTCCTCTGGCAGCGCCGGTAAGCCCAAAAAGGGAGGGGAAGAACTTCTGAAGTTCGTCCATAACCGCCTGAGGCAGTCTCGCTATTATACCTATAAATATTATGAGGGAAATACCGTTGCCGATACCCCGTTCCGTTATACGTTCTCCCAACCACATGATAAATATGGTTCCGGAGGTGAAGGTAAGAATCGTGATGGCGATAAAGCTGGTTCTGGACATTCCCTCAAGCAATAAAGACGGATTCGTCTGCCCCGCCAGAAAAACGGCCGTCGCCATGGCCTGCATGGCACAGATAAGAACGGTGCCGTATCGGGTGTACTGCGTTATCTTTCTGCGCCCCTCCTCTCCCTCTTTCTGCAGTCTCTGGAAAAACGGCACGACCGCCCCCAGAAGCTGTATAATAATCGACGCCGAAATATAAGGCATAATCCCGAGAGAGAAGATGGTTACTTTGGTGAACGCGCCGCCCACAAACAGATCATATAGATTGAAAAGCCCTCCGGGATTGAACTGCTTAATCGCATTTATGTCCACGCCGGGAGTAGGAATATGACCGCCGATACGATAAACCACAAGAAGACCGAGGGTGAATATTATCCTCTGCCTTAGTTCATGTATCTTGAAAATATTCCTTATACTCCCGAACACTGCTTATCCTCGCCTTCTAGCTTTTTTCGCCGCCCGATTCGGAGGCGTTATCCTTTTGTTTCTTCTTTTTCCTATCGATAATCTCAATCTTCCCGCCCGCCTTCTCTATCTTTTCAATAGCGGTTTTCGAAAAGGCATGCGCTTTGACCGTAACGGCCTTGTCTATCTCTCCTTTCCCCAGAATCTTTATGGGAATGCCCTTCCTGCTTACTGCTCTTTTCTTAAGTAGAACCTCCGGGGTTATGTCGTCCATCCCCAGCGAGGCCAATCTTGAAACAGCGACCTCCTGATATTCCGTCCGGAAAATATTGGTGAAACCGCGCTTGGGTAGGCGTCTCTGCAAGGGCATCTGACCGCCCTCATTCCACGGCTTGGATTTATATCCGCTGCGGCTTTTTTGTCCCTTGTGCCCCTTGCCGGAGGTCTTGCCCGTTCCGGATCCGGGACCCCTGCCCAGTCTCTTGCGATTTCTTACTGAACCCGGGCTCGGTTTCAGGTTTGATAGATTAAACATATTACCTCTCCGTAACCTGCACCATATGCGTAACCTTTTCTATCATACCGCGAATAATGGGAGTATCATCATGAACGACGACATATTCCCGGCGTCTCAGGCCCAGGGCCTTTAAATTTCGTCTTTGATTTCGGGTGGCGCCCGCAACCGACCTGATCTGTTTGATCTCCAGCTTTCCGGCCATTTTATTTGCTCTCTTCAATCCTCTGTTCCTCGAGCCTTTCAAGGTCCTTCAAACGAAGCAGACCCTCCATGGTGGCTCTCACTACGTTATGAGCGTTCGGCGAACCGAGAGATTTGGTCAGTATATCCTGAATGCCCGCGGATTCCAGGACGGCGCGAACGGGACCTCCGGCAATAACTCCCGTACCGGGTGAGGCCGGCTTCAACAGGACGCTGGCGGCCCCATAGCGGCCGACAATCTCCCTGGAAATCGATCCTTCGCTAATAGGGACCTTAACCATATTTTTCCTGGCCGCTTCGCTGCCTTTGCGAATCGCTTCCGATACCTCGGAGGCCTTGCCAAAACCGATTCCCACTTTACCTTTTTTATCGCCGGTAGCGACTAGAGCGGTAAAACTGAAGCGACGCCCGCCTTTAACGACCTTCGCAACCCTGTTTACGTTGATTACTCTTTCCTGATATTCAAATTGATCATCGCCAAATCTCGCCAAATTTATCTCTCCTGATAATAAAATTAACTAAAATTCCAAACCAGCTTCTCTCGCGGCCTCAGCCAGAGCCTTAATGTTGCCATGATATCTATATCCGGACCGATCGAAGATAATCGACTTAATTCCGAGATCCTGCGCTTTTTTGGCTATGCCCGCGCCGACCGCTTTGGCTTTTTCCATCTGCTTCTTTTGAGTTTTTGGATCACTTTTCAGACTGGAAACGCCAGTCATGGTTTTTCTGGAAGTATCGTCAACCAACTGAGCGTAAAAATGATTTAGGCTTCTAAACACCGCAAGCCTTGGCCTTTCGGCGGTACCGCGTATTTTGCCACGCACTTTCCTCGAACGTTTTAACCGCGCTTTTCGTTTTTTTATATTTTGGTCTTTCATGCTACGCTCCCGCTGTCTTCCCTGCCTTGCGTCTGATATGCTCGCCTTCATACCTGATGCCTTTACCCTTGTAAGGTTCAGGCGGCCTGAGCGAACGGATCTTTGCCGCTACCTGACCGACCAACTGTTTGTCGATGCCGGAAATTGAAACCTTGTTCCCCTTTTCGACATTGATTTCTATGCCGTCCGGCGGAAAAAACACGATCGAATGAGAAAATCCGAGCGAAAAGGTCGCCGCTTTCCCGGTCTTTTCCACCCTGTATCCGACCCCTTCAATTTCCAGGTTCCTGGTGAATCCTTCCGTAACACCCTTTACCATATTGGCTATCAATGCGCGATAAAGACCGTGCTTGGCGCAATGCTGTTTGCTGTCGGACGGCCTTTTAAGGACAATCTGATTCTCCGTTACTTCGGTGGAAATGACGGCCTCTATTTTTTGCATGAGTTTTCCTCTGGGTCCCTCCACTATAACAATCCCATTGGTACGTTCGAACTTGACGCCCGACGGTATGGGAACGGGATTTTTGCCAACTCGCGACATAAGCTCCTCCTGAATTACCAAACTCTGAAAAGCGCCTCGCCGCCTAATCCGGCCTCAAGGGCTTTTTTGTCGGTCATAAGTCCATGCGAAGTGGAAAGCACCAGATTACCCATTTTACGGGATTCCTTAATCAGGTCTTTTCTTATCATATGAATCCTCAAACCCGGTTTGGACACCCTTTTAATCCCGCTAATCACGCTTTCGGAATCGGGAGTGTATTTCAACCTGATTCGTAAAATGCCCTGTTTGCCGTCCTCGATAAAATCAACCGACCGCAGAAAATTCATATCTACGAGAAGTTCCGCGATCTTAAGCTTCAAATTGGATGCCGGGATATCCACCCTGCGATGACGGGCATTGCAGGCATTTCTTATCCTTGTAAGAAAATCGGCAATCGGATCGGTCATACTCATAATAACACCTACCAGCTGGCCTTCACGATTCCCGGTACTTCACCCGCGAGTGCCAGTTCTCTAAAACAGATTCTGCAAAGCCCGAATTTCCTTAAATAGCCTCTTGGACGGCCGCATCGTTTACATCGATTGTACCCGCGGACTTTGAATTTCGGTGAGCGTTGCGCTTGAATGACTTTGCACTTTTTCGCCATATCTAATTCCTCTTGAAAGGCATTCCCAGTGCCTGTAAAAGTTCGAAGCCTTCCTTGTCAGATTTCGCGGATGTAATAAGCGTAATATTCATTCCGCGAATCTTATCTATTTTATCATATTCGATTTCGGGGAAAATTATCTGTTCGGTAATACCCAGCGTATAATTCCCTCTGCCGTCAAATGACTTGGTAGGAATTCCCCGGAAATCTCTTATCCTCGGAATAGCGACATTGATAAGTCGATCGAGAAATTCATACATCCGCTGGCGTCTTAACGTAACCGAACAACCTATGGGCATACCGGCTCTTAATTTGAAATTCGATATGGATTTACGCGCCCGCCTTATTACCGGACGTTGCCCGGTGATGGAGGCGAGCTCATTTGCCGCATGATCCAATTTCTTGGGGTCCTGCAAGGCTTCGCCAACCCCGATATTAAGAACTATTTTTTCGAGCTTCGGAACCTCATTGAGGTTTTTATAACCGGCACTTTTCATCAGGCCGGGTCGGATTTCATTCAGGTATAAATCCTTCAATCTGGCCATTTATTCAATAATCTCCCCGGTTTTCTTATTTATTCTAACCTTTTTCCCGTCCACCAGAATCCTGTGCCCCAGACGGGCTACCGTATTGGATCTGCCGTCAAAATAGATGACATTCGAGGAATTAACCGATCCCTCTTTTTCAATTATTCCGCCTTTGCGGTTTTTCTGAGTCGGCCGGGTATGCCTCTTAATAAGGTTAACGCCTTCTATAATTATCCTGTTGGTCTCCGGAAAGACTTTCAGGATTTTGCCCACTTTACCCCGATCGTTTCCGGATATAACCTTTACCGTATCACCCTTTTTCAATTTCATATCATAAAGTTCCTATAATACCTCCGGCGCCAGAGATACAATTTTCATAAACTGCTTTTCCCTGAGCTCGCGGGCTACAGGGCCGAAAATACGCGTTCCCCTTGGTTCTCTCTGCTCGTTTATAATTACCGCGGCGTTGTCGGAAAACCGGATATAAGATCCATCTTTGCGTCTGGTAGGCTGCGTTGTGCGAACCACAACAGCTTTGCAGACATCTCTTTTTTTAACGGTTCCACCCGGAATGGCGTCTTTAACCGATACCACGATTATATCGCCTACCCGGGCATATCGTCGGCGGGTTCCTCCAAGAACCCTGAAACATTGCACCACCTTGGCCCCGGAATTATCCGCCACTGTTAATTTTGAATACTCCTGAATCATCTTTTAATACTATCCCGCCTATTTGGCTTCCCCGGTTATTTTCACCAGACGCCAGCGTTTGGTTTTCGATTGAGGTCTGGTTTCCATAATCAGGACTCTATCGCCGACTTTCGCCTTGCTTTCCTCATCATGAACATAGAATTTCTTACTCTTACGCACGATTTTGCCGAAAACAGAATGTTTGAATAACCTTTCCACCGATACGGCTATAGTCTTATCCATATTAGCGGAGACCACAACTCCAGCTCTTGTCTTCCTGCTGGGTCTATTCATTTTTCGTTTCTCCCCTTGCCGTTAACGGCCTGATTTTCTTATCATCCTCGTGCAATATCGTGGTTATCCTTGCCAACTCCCGTCTTAGGATTCTGATCCTGAGCGGATTATCCACCTGTTTGTACCTCTGGCGGATTATGAGATTGAATATCTCTTTTTCGAGCTCCGCCTTTCTTGAAAGGATTTCGTCTTTTGTCATGTCTCTTATTTCACGAGGTTTCATCTTTATACTTCCCTGGCTAACTCCTGTCTGGTAACGAATTTTGACTTTATAGGCAACTTCGCCGCGGCCAGTCTTATAGCTTCCCGTGCGAGTTTAATATCAACACCTTCCAACTCAAAAAGAATCCTTCCGGGCTTTACGACGGCCACCCAGAATTCAGGAGCTCCCTTGCCTTTACCCATTCTGGTTTCTGCCGGCTTTTTTGTGACGGGTTTATCCGGAAAAATGCGAATCCAGACCTTTCCTCCGCGCTTTATATGACGAGTAAGGGCAACACGTGCGGCTTCAATCTGCCTGTTGGTAATCCACGCCGGCTCCAGCGCTTTCAATCCATACTCGCCAAAATCGATATTTGAACCGCGATAGGCTTTCCCCTTGCGACGTCCCCGCTGCTGCTTACGAAACTTTACACGCTTCGGCATTAACATTATTCTTTACCCCCGGAGGAACCCTCATTTCGCGGTTTGCCCGAATCTTTACTCTTATCCATTGGTTTTTCGGCCGTGGCTTTATACGATTTTTTGTGGTCCTTTGCGGATTTGTGCGAATCTCCCGACGAGCGCTTCGATTCTGGTTTGCCGGTTTTGGCCCGAGGTCTCCTCTGAGATTTGTCCAACTCTTTGGCGGAAGGTTTGGACTTTAAATCTGGACTTTTTTTATCCTCAACCTGTCTTCTGCGACGAGCCCGACGGCGTTTAGTGTCGGCGGGCTGCTCCTTCAACCCCAATGCGGAGCGTCCGGCCGTCTCGGTATCTTCCTGATCGCCGATTATCTCGCCTTTACAAATCCAGACCTTTACGCCGATAGTCCCGTAGGTCGTATGGGCGGTGGCTGTGGCATAATCTATATCGGCCCGCAAAGTGTGCAAAGGAACGCGGCCGTCATGATATTTCTCGCTGCGTGCGATTTCCGCACCCCCAAGCCTTCCGCTGCAGGCTATCTTCATTCCCTCGGCGCCGGATTTCATGCCGGCAGCCAGGGCTTTCTTCATAGCTCTTCTAAAGTTGACCCGACCCTCAAGCTGCTTGGCTATAGATTGGGCGACCAATGTCGCAGAGAACTCCGGCTTTTTAATTTCGATAATATTCAGAAGAATTTCCTTACCGGTGAGAAGCTGTAACTCCTCTTTCAATTTGTCAACTTCGGCGCCTTTACGTCCGATAACAATGCCCGGCCTCGCGGTCAGTATATCTATCGTCACCCTCTTGGGCGCCCTCAAAATCTCGACTTCGGCTATGCCCGCGTGTTCCAATCGCCTGTTTGTATACCTTCTTATCAACAGGTCCTCCTGTAAAAGTTCGGCATAGTTATTGGACGCGAACCATTTCGACTTCCAGCTCTTTATTACTCCAAGTCTAAAACCGTATGGATGTGTCTTCTGTCCCAAACGGCCTCCCTATTTCTTGCTTTCTACAATTTTCGTTTTTTCTTTTTTCTCCGCCACAATAACGCTGATATGGGAGGTTCTTTTTCTGATCATATATGCCCTCCCCATACTCGCCGGGCGAATCCTCTTCCAGGTGGGCCCGACATCAATAAATATCTCCTTTACGACCAGATCCTCGACTTTCACCTTGGCCGAACCCTCCATCGCTATGGCGTTTGACGCCGCGGATTTTAAAGTCTTGAAAAGAGCTTTGCTGGCGGCCTTGGGCGTTAATGTTAATACATTCAAAGCCCGGTCCACAGGCTCGCCCTTAATCAATGCTGCAACCCTTCTCAATTTCCGAGGCGACATCTTCACATATTTTGAAACGGCTTTCGATTCCATCTAAATACCTATTTTAACGCAACGCTTCTGTCGGTTAATCTGCCCGAGTGCCCTCGAAAGGTTCTGGTGGGAGCAAACTCACCCAGCTTGTGACCGACCATGTTTTCGGTTATGTAGATCGGGATAAATTTATTGCCGTTATGCACCGCAAGCGTATGACCGACAAATTCCGGAGATATGGTTGTTCTTCGGGCCCAGGTTTTTATTACCCTCTTCTGATTGGATGTATTAAGCTCCTCGATTTTGCGTAATAATCTCTGATCGATATAAGGGCCCTTTTTTAATGATCGTGTCATTACAATCCTCCCGAACTACGTTCGGCGTTTTACTATTAATTTATCGGATGCTTTTTTACGTTTACGGGTTCGAAGACCCTTGGCCAGTTGTCCCCAGGGACTGCAAGGATGTCTGCCTCCGGACGATTTTCCTTCGCCGCCTCCCATAGGATGATCCACCGGGTTCATGGCAACACCCCTGACCCGGGGTCTGCGGCCCAGCCAACGGGACCTTCCCGCCTTACCGAGGCTGATACTTTCATGATCGACATTTCCGACCTGTCCCAGGGTAGCCTTGCATTCCAGCTTGAAAAGCCTCACCTCGCCCGACGGCATTTTAATATGGGCAAAACTGCCCTCTTTGGCCAGGAGCTGGCACATGGTTCCGGCTGAACGTGCCACCTGGCCTCCCTTGCCCGGTTTGAGCTCGAGATTGTGCACGTTCATGCCGAGCGGTATCCGGGACAACGGCAGAGTATTTCCGGTCTTTATTTCAGAACTCTCACCGGCGGTTACAATATCATCGACCTTTAGATCATGTGGGGCGATAATATATCGCTTCTCCCCGTCAATGTAATGCAAAAGCGCGATCCTGGCGGAACGATTGGGATCATACTCAATAGAAGCCACCCGTGCCGGGATTCCGATCTTGTTCCGTTTGAAATCAATAATCCGATAGCTTCTTTTATGTCCACCGCCCCTGTGCCTGACGTTAATCCGACCGGTATTACCGCGACCACCGGATTTTTTAAGCGGCCGAAGCAGAGATTTTTCGGGAGTGGGATGAGTTATGTCGGAGAAATCCGACACCGTCATAAACCGTCTGCCCGGAGTTACCGGTTTGAATTTTTTAATGCCCATAATTTATTCCTCAGACGCTCTCGAACAGGTCGATGGATTCTCCCTCTTTAAGGCTGATAAAAGCCTTTTTCCAGCCTGCCCTACGACCTTCAAATCTTCCCAGTCTTTTTGTTTTTCCTTTGACGTTTAAGACAGTAACCGAGGTTACCTTAACATTGAAATTCTTCTCAACGGCGTTTTTTATCTCGAGCTTGTTGGCGTTTTTCACCACTTTAAAAACGTAGCAATTCTGTTTCTCCTGGAGTTCCGTAGCTTTTTCGGAAACCAGAGCCTGTATTAATATCCTGCCCTCTTTAACCATCGCCGAATATCTCCTTTAACCTGGCCAATCCATCCTCGGTTATTAGAATGTTTTTATGCCACAGGAGGTCGTAAGGATTAATAAGCTCCGCACGTTTAACGTTGAAATACTTAATATTCTTCGAGGCGATCGAAAGATTATCATCTTTACCCTCAAAAAGCAGAATCGTTTTCTGATGATAAAATCCGAGTTTTTTAAGATAATCGGCGATAATTCTGGTTTTCGGCTCTTCAACATCAGGCTTTTCGACAATATTGATATCGCCGTCCTTGGCTTTTAAAGATAACGCTGAAATTAACGCTTTTCTCTTCAACCGCTTGGGGATCTTCCGGTAAAAATCTTTCGGGACGGGTCCGAAGGCAACAGCTCCGCCGATCCGTAACGGAGAATTATCGGTTCCCGCGCGCGCTCTCCCGGTCCCTTTTTGCCGGTATGGTTTTCTTCCCCCGCCCTTCATACGGGCGCGATTCAGAGTGCTTGAGGTTCCCTGTCTCTGATTTCTCAAATAACCCTTAGCGTACTCGTGCAGAATATTGCCGTTCGGTTCCGATTCAAAGAGCGGACCGTCCAGCAACACGGTTCGGGATTCTGTGCCTTCTTTTGTCAAAAACTTCGCGTCCGGCATTTTTCGTTAGCCCGCCTTCCTCACAAAAAGGATGGAATCCTTATGTCCCGGAACAACCCCTTTGACTATCAGGAGAGATTGCTCCGGTTCCACAGCAAATACCTCGAGGTTTTTCGTGGTGACTTTCTTATTTCCCTTATGTCCCGCCATTCTCGTACCTTTGAAAACCCGCGACGGATCACTGGATTGACCGATGGAGCCGGGTGCTCTCAATCTATCGGACTGTCCATGGGTTTTCGGTCCTCCTTTGAATCCGTGTCTTTTCACAGTACCTTGAAAACCTTGCCCGCGAGAATTGCCGGTTACATGAATTCTATCGCCGGGTTTGAAAATGTCGACACCAAACTCATTCCCCTCCTCGGGAATTTCATTCCCTCCGATTCTAATCTCGCGAATAAACCTTTTCGGTTCAATTCCCGATTTCGCGAATTGACCCTTAATCGGCTTGGATAAGAGCTTTTCGCGAATCTCGCCGAATCCCACAACGACGGCGTTATACCCGTCTTTCTCAACGGTTTTGGTTTTCACCACGGTGACCGGGGTTATCTTTATCACCGTGACCCCGACGGAGTCACCCTTCTCATTGAAGACCCTTGTCATTCCTATCTTTTGTCCAAAAATCGACTTCATAATTCAAAAAAACTTTTCAATATACTAAACTTTTATCTCCACGTCAACCCCTGCGGGCAGATCAAGGCGCATTAAAGAATCGACGGTCTGCTGGTTGGAATCGTAAATATCGATCAAGCGTTTATGAATCCGCATCTCGAATTGCTCTCGGGATTTTTTATCGACATGGGGCGAGCGCAAAACCGTGTAAACGGTCCTTTTTGTTGGAAGGGGCACAGGTCCGGATATCTTCGCCCCCGTACGCGTAACCGTACGGACTATCTCTTTTGCGGAGCGATCCAGAGCCACATGGTCATATGCCTTAAGCCTTATTCTGATTTTCTGTCCTTCCATAATCTGTACTTTCCTTATTCTATGATTTCGGTAATGACACCGGCGCCCACGGTGCGGCCGCCCTCGCGAACCGCAAACCGGAGCTCCTTCTCCATGGCGATGGGCGTGATCACCTCGCAATCCATGGTCACGTTGTCGCCCGGCATCACCATCTCCCGATCCTTGGGCAAATTCACTATCCCCGTAACATCCGTCGTCCGAAAATAAAACTGCGGCCGATATCCGTTGAAAAACGGCGTGTGACGACCACCCTCCTCCTTCTTCAATACATAGACCTCGCACTTAAACTTCGTATGAGGAGTAATAGATCCCGGCTTCGCTATAACCATCCCGCGCTCTATCTCGTCACGGTCAACTCCGCGGAACAATAACCCCACATTGTCACCCGCCTGGGCATAATCCAGTATCTTGCGGAACATCTCAACCCCCGTTATCACCGTCTTGCGGGTCTCGCGAATACCCACTATCTCCATCTCGTCGCCGGTCTTTACCTTGCCCCGATCAACTCGACCGGTACCTACTGTCCCCCTGCCGGTTATGGAAAATACATCCTCCACAGGCATCAAAAACGGCTTGTCAACATCTCGCTGGGGCTCCGGTATATAGGTGTCGCAGGCCTCCATCAACTCCAACACGCTCTTGAATTCAGGAGCGTCCAACGGCACGCTGGGATCCGCACCCTTGGTCATGGCCTCCAATGCGCTGCCCCGAATAACCGGTATGTCATCCCCCGGAAACTCATACTTGGTCAATAAATCCCGTACCTCCAACTCCACCAGGTCCAATAGCTCCGGGTCGTCTACCTGGTCCACCTTGTTCATGTAGACCACGATAAACGGTACCCCCACCTGACGGGCCAATAATATGTGCTCCCGGGTCTGCGGCATGGGACCGTCCGCCGCCGATACCACCAGTATCGCCCCGTCCATCTGCGCCGCACCCGTTATCATGTTCTTGATATAGTCTGCGTGTCCCGGACAGTCCACATGCGCGTAATGACGATTGTCCGTCTCGTACTCCACGTGAGCAGTCGCTATGGTTATGCCGCGCTCCTTCTCCTCCGGCGCATTGTCTATAGAATCAAAATCACGTATCGATATCGCCTTGTTCTTACGCGCCAGTATCATCGTTATGGCAGCCGTCAACGTCGTCTTGCCATGGTCAACATGACCAATCGTCCCCACATTAACGTGCGGCTTCGTCCTCTCAAATTTCGCCTTGGCCATAAGAGAAATCTCCCTTTTATTTATTTAACCCTCATTATCTTCTTTGCCCAACCAGAACCCCTCGAACTCTTTTAACCATTTCATCCTGAATATTATCAGGAACGGCGGAGTAATGTGAAAACTGCATCGAATAGACGGCGCGCCCTTGTGATAGCGATCTCAAAATCGTGGCATATCCGAACATCTCTGATAAGGGAACCTGCGCCGCGATCACTACCGCCTCGGCCTTATGAATCATTCCGGCAACCTTCCCGCGTCTCATATTTAAATCGCCGATAATATCTCCCATGTATTCTTCGGGCACGACGATTTCGATATCCATAATCGGTTCGAGAATCGCGGGATCGGCTTTTCTGGCCGCATCCTGAAACGCAATCGATCCGGCAATGCGAAAAGCCAGATCGGACGAGTCGATCTCATGGTAAGAACCGTCATAAAGTTCAACCTTGATATCAACCATCGGGTAGCCGGCCAAGACTCCGTTCTCCAGAGCCTCTTTTATCCCCTTCGCAACCGACGGAATATAATCAGCCGGTATAGTTCCGCCAACAATTTTATTGGTAAATACAAATCCTTTACCGGTTTTATTGGGAGAAACTCGGATTTTGACATGTCCGTACTGCCCGCGTCCACCCGTTTGCCTGATAAATTTGCCTTCGGCCCGCGCTTCCGAGGTAATTGTCTCCCTGAAAGCGACTTGAGGTTTGCCCACGTTGGCGGCGACCTTAAATTCCCTTTTCATCCTCTCAGTCAGTATCTCCAGATGCAACTCACCCATTCCGGACATGATAGTCTGACCCGTTTCCGTATCAACTTTTACCTTAAATGTCGGATCTTCTTCAGATAAACGCGCCAGGGCATCAGATAATCTGTCCTGATCCGCCTTGGTCTTGGGCTCGATGGCGATATATATAACGGGATTAGGAAACGACATCTGTTCAAGAATAATCGGATTTTCTTCAGAGCAAATTGTATTCCCCGTAGTTGTTTCTTTCAATCCCACCAGCGCGACTATATCTCCGGCGCGGGCTTCCTGGAGATTCGCACGTTTGTTGGCGTGCATGGCAAGAATCCTGGCAATGCGCTCGCGCTTTCCATTTACGGCGTTGTAGATGGTTTCTCCCTTTTTTAGCGTACCGGAGTAAATTCTGGCGTAGGCCAATTTTCCAACATAAGGATCGCTCATTATTTTAAATACAATGCAGGACAAGGGTTCCTGCGGATCGGGCCTTCTCATAAGCTCTTTTCCCGTTTTCGGATCGCGCCCTTTTACCGGGGGAAGGTCCGACGGCGACGGGAGATAGTTCACCACCCCGTCAAGCAAAGCCTGCACCCCTTTATTCTTAAAAGACGATCCGCAGAGGACGGGAATAACCTTTAAATCAATAACCGCTTTGCGAAGAGCCGTTTTAATGTCCTCAGGCTCAATCGGCTCTTCCTGAATGAATTTTTCAAGCAAAGCATCATCATAATCTGAAATATTCTCAAGCAGAGCTTCACGCCATTTGTTGGCTTCGGCCAATAAGGAATCCGGTATATCTTCGTCGGAAAATACGGTTCCCTGAGTATCCTCCCGGTAAAACCTCGCTTTCATACTGATAAGATCGATAATACCGTTAAACAACTCTCCCGAGCCCACGGGCAACTGTAAGGGGATTGCATTGGCTCCCAGACGTTTTTTTATCATATCTACGACGGCAAAAAAGTCCGCACCCATTCTATCCATTTTATTAATATAGGCGATTCGAGGAACCTTATACTTGTCGGCCTGTCTCCAGACAGTCTCCGATTGTGGCTCCACACCCCCAACAGAACAAAAAATCGCTATGGCGCCATCAAGCACCCTGAGTGATCGTTCGACCTCCATGGTGAAATCAACATGTCCGGGAGTATCGATTATATTGATCCTCTTTTTATTCCAGAAAACAGTGGTTGCCGCCGATGTAATCGTAATACCGCGCTCTTTTTCCTGCTCCATCCAGTCCATGGCCGCATCGCCATTATCAACCTCTCCAATTCGGTGCGTCTTCCCCGCATAAAAAAGGATACGCTCGGTAGTAGTGGTTTTACCAGCATCTATATGCGCCATAATTCCGATATTGCGCGTTTGTGTTAAATGCTCTTGAATCGACATAAAAAAATCCACTACCTTCCATCGTCAGGCCCCAAGAATCCCAGGACCGTCAGGTAGCGGATCTCCCCAGGTATTCTCAGTTTCTAACTATCTCTGATTCTCATCGACTCTCAACTCGAATGGACATCGCCGTTACCATCTGAAATGAGCGAAAGCCTTGTTGGCCTCGGCCATCCTGTGAGTATCGTCTTTTTTCTTCACTGAAGCGCCTTCATTACGAGAAGCGGCAAGAATTTCCGCTGCCAGTTTTTCAGCCATGGTTTTTTCAGAACGGGCACGGGAGTAATTAATAACCCATCTGATGGCAAGAGCGGTCCTTCTGGCGGGTCTGACCTCAACAGGGACCTGGTAATTGGCCCCGCCGACCCTGCGCGATTTAACCTCCAGCATCGGTTTAACGTTATTCATTGCCTTCTGAAAGACCTCGAGACCATTCTGCTCGGTCTTCTTCTCAATTGAATCAATGGCATCATAAAAAATACCTTCGGCCACCGATTTTTTTCCGCGCTTCATAATACCGCTGACAAACTGCGTCACCAACATCGACCCGAAATGAGGATCAGGTGTTTTTTCCCTTTTTAAAGCTTTTTTTCTCCGCGACATAAAAACCTTATTTTATTTCTTGGGTCTCTTAACCCCATATTTCGATCTGCCTTTTTTCCTGTCTGCAACTCCGGCCGTATCCAAAGTCCCCCTTATTATATGATAACGTACTCCGGGAAGGTCCTTCACACGTCCGCCCCTTATTAAGACTATCGAGTGCTCCTGAAGATTATGCCCTTCGCCCGGAATATACGCCGTGACCTCAATACTATTGGTAAGCCTGACACGGGCAACTTTTCTTAACGCAGAATTCGGCTTTTTGGGAGTTGACGTATAAACTCTCACGCAAACTCCCCTTTTCTGCGGACATCTTTTCAGGGCGGGCGTATTGGCCTTTTCAAATGTCCTCTTACGACCCAGCCTGATTAACTGATTAATTGTCGGCAATCAACCTCCTACCAAAAACAAAGTCTTTCAAAATAAATTGTTTTCATTTCCTGTCAAGTCTTTTTTATCCAATAGCTTCAAATTGTTGTTCCACTTCATCGACTTCCTTATCCTCATCGATATCCAGATCATTGTACATCTCGAGGCCCGTACCGGCCGGTATCAACCGTCCGATAATAACATTTTCCTTCAATCCCAGAAGCCGATCGATCTTCCCGTTTATCGACGCCTCCGTAAGAACCCTTGTAGTTTCCTGGAACGACGCCGCCGAGATGAAGCTCTCGGTCGAGAGAGAGGCTTTCGTTATTCCCAGAAGAAGGGGCTCGTAAGTGGCGGGATTTCCGCCCTCATTCAGAACCCTGTCGTTATCGTCGTGGAGCCTGATCTTGTCCACCACTTCACCTTCCAGGAAATTCGTATCGCCGACGTCGAGAATTCTCACTTTCTGTAATACCTGTCGAACGATAACCTCAATATGCTTATCGTTTATTTTTACTCCCTGTAAACGATAGACTCCCTGGATCTCGTTAACCAAGTATTCCTGAACCTCGTTCGGCCCCTTAATTCTTAAAATATCATGGGGGTCGATAGGACCTTCGCACAACCTATCCCCGGCGAAAACCTGATCATTTTCATGGACGAGAAGGTGCTTGCCATGAGGAACCAGAAACTCTTTATCCTCCCCGTGCTCGCCGTGGACGATAATCTGCTGGTTTCCCCTTACGACTTTGCCATATTCGACAATACCATCGATCTCGGTTACGACAGCCGGATCTTTAGGGTGACGGGCTTCGAAAAGCTCGGCGACTCTTGGCAAACCGCCGGTGATATCTTTGGTTTTATAAATCTCCCGCGGTATTTTAACCATCGGCTGACCGGCTTTAATCTTCTCGCCATCTTTTACCATCAAATGTGCTCCCACCGGTATGGAGTAATTGACCAATCTCTTACCGTCATCATCGACAATAGCGATATGCGGTCGAAGTATTTTCTCGCGTTGCTCTATAATCACCTGCGCCGACAGACCCGTCGATTCGTCAAGCTCTTCGCGATAAGTGACATTTTCAATAATATCGATAAATTCAACTGTGCCTGTTTTATTTGCCAGAATCGTGTTAGTATGCGGATCCCATTCGAAAATAACGTCGCCCTTTTCAATGTTCTGACCGTTTTTCACCTTGAGCGTACAGCCGTATGGAATACTGTATCTCTGTCTTACCCGGTCCTTTTCATCGACAATCTGGAGCTCGCTGTTTCTGGAAAGCACTTTATAAGAGCCCTTTTCCTGTGCCGGTACTGTTTTTATCCGGTTGAATACCGCTTTCCCCTCGCTCTTAGACGTGATCTTCGACTGTTCGGAGATTACCGCCGCAGTTCCACCGATATGGAATGTTCTCAGCGTAAGCTGGGTACCGGGCTCGCCGATGGACTGAGCAGCTATAACGCCTACAGCCTCGCCAAGCTCTACCATATATCCCGATGTTAAATTGCGGCCGTAGCACATGGCGCACACGCCCCTGCGGGACTCGCAGGTCAAAACCGATCTTATCGGCACCGATTCTACACCGATTTCTTCAATCTGAACCGCGATCTCCTCATCAATCTCCTTGCCACCCTCAATTATCAGCTCGTCCGTGATAGGATTGTAAATATCCATTAAAGTCACTCGCCCGAGTATGCGGTCTTTGAGCGGTTCTATGATCTCCTCGCCTTCCTTTAAAGAAGAAACATCGATACCGAGAATGGTTCTGCAGTCGATCTCGTTCACGATTACATCCTGAGCAACGTCCACAAGCCTTCTGGTAAGATATCCGGCATCGGCGGTTTTCAACGCGGTATCGGCCAGACCTTTTCTCGCCCCGTGCGTCGAAATAAAATACTCAAGAACGCTGAGTCCTTCCTTGAAATTGGCGGTGATGGGGTACTCGATAATTTCTCCGATCTGCCCGGTAATCCTCTTTTGAGGTTTGGCCATCAAACCCCGCATACCGGCCAGCTGCCTGATCTGTTCCTTGGAGCCTCTCGCCCCGGAATCAGCCATCATAAAAATCGAATTGAAGCCCTGGTCTTTTTGGGTTAGATTTTCGAATAATACCTCGGAAATTTCACTGGTGGTCCTGGTCCAGGTATCTATAACCTTATTGTAGCGCTCACCGTTGGTAATAGCCCCTTTTTCATATTGCCTGGTTATTTCGGTAACTTCTTTATTGGCTCTTTCAAGCAATTCCGCTTTTTGGTCCGGAACGACCATATCGTCTATGCCTACGGTAACGCCTGCAAGCGTAGCATATTCAAAACCGACAGTCTTAAGTTTATCCAGGAACTTCGCGGTTTGTTCGATGCCTATTTTCCTGTAAGCATCCGATACAAGCTCCTGGGTAGTATTTTTATTCGCAGTTTTATTGAAGAAACCGATTTCATCAGGAATAATCTGATTGAAAATGACCCGCCCTACAGTCGTTTCCAACATCTTTTTCTCTTCGGGCAGGTAGAGTTTAATCCAGGCGTGAAGCCCCACGCCGTTCTGAGAATGCGCGAATATTACCTCGTCCCGACTACCGAAAATTTTGCCCTCCCCCTTGTCGCCATCTTTGCCTTTTGTCAAATAATAGCATCCGATAACCATATCCTGCGACGGCACCGCAACCGGCTTTCCGGACGATGGTTGAAGAAGGTTTTTGGACGCGATCATCAAAATTCTGGCTTCCAGTTGCGCTTCAAAAGACAGCGGAACATGAACAGCCATCTGGTCACCATCGAAGTCGGCGTTAAAAGCGGTGCAGACCAGGGGATGCAGCCGGATCGCCTTGCCCTCAACCAGAACAGGGTAAAAAGCCTGGATACCAAGCAGATGCAATGTCGGAGCGCGGTTTAAAAGAACCGGATGATCTTTTATGATTTCTTCCATTATATCCCATACTTCGGGACGTTCCCGCTCTACTAATCTCTTGGCCGATTTGACGGTCTGGACAAAACCCTTTTCTTCCAATTTATTGATAATGAATGGCTTGAAAAGCTCAAGCGCCATATTCTTGGGAAGCCCGCATTGATGAAGCTGTAGCTCCGGTCCCACAACAATGACAGAACGCCCGGAATAATCGACACGTTTGCCAAGCAGATTCTGCCGGAATCTACCCTGTTTGCCTTTGAGCAGATCGGAAAGCGATTTCAGCGGGCGTTTGGAGTCGCCTCTAACCGATCGAGAACGTCTGCCGTTATCAAAAAGCGCGTCCACCGCCTCCTGAAGCATCCTTTTTTCATTACGGAGGATAACTTCGGGCGCTTTTATCTCGATGAGTTTTTTAAGGCGATTATTTCTGTTAATCACGCGCCTGTAAAGGTCGTTCAGATCAGAGGTAGCGAATCGCCCGCCCTCCAGCGGCACCAACGGTCTCAAATCGGGCGGAATTACAGGTATGACTTCCATGACCATCCATGACGGATCATTGTCAGATTGACGAAATGCCTCTATAACTCTCAGTCTTTTCAGGGTATCTTTCTTACGCTGCACCGAAGTTTCAACTTTTACCTGCGCTCTTAGTGAAACGGCCAGCTCATCTATATCCAGTCCTCTCAAAAGATCGCGAATAGCCTCCGCGCCCATTTTCGCCACGAATTCCTTACCGGACTCCTCAAGATCGTAAAATTCATCTTCGGATATAATGTCCATCTTTTTAAGAGACGTATTTCCGGGGTCGATCATTATGTATGACTGGTAGTATATAATCCTTTCCAGAGATCTCAGGGGAAGGTCTAATAGATATCCGATCCGCGTCGGCAGTGAGTGAGAAAACCAAATATGGGTTACGGGAACCGCTAGAGCAATATGCCCCATCCTCTCTCTGCGAACCTTCGACTGAGTAACTTCAACGCCGCATCGGTCACATACGATTCCGCGGAAACGGATACGTTTATATTTACCGCAATTACATTCCCAGTCTTTTACCGGGCCGAAAATCCTTTCGCAGAACAGACCGTCTTTCTCCGGCTTGAAACTGCGATAATTTATCGTTTCCGGTTTCGTAACTTCGCCATATGACCAAGACCTGATAGTCTCGGGCGAGGCGATTTTTATTTTCATAGCCTCGAAATCCGATGGTCTTCTCTGGTTTTTTGCAAATGGATCAACCACTAAAAGGCTCCTTATCAAAAAATCCTTAAAGGACCTGCTTTTCTATTAACTCAACGTCAAGCCCCAGCGATTGGAGCTCCTTGACCAGGACATTGAACGACTCCGGAATACCGGGCTCCGGAGGATTTTCACCTTTTACGATAGCCTCATATACGCGCGAACGGCCCGAAACATCGTCGGATTTCACCGTAAGCATCTCCTGCAGCATATAAGCGGCGCCATAGGCCTCGAGCGCCCAGACCTCCATCTCCCCGAATCTCTGTCCGCCGAATTGCGCCTTACCACCCAGCGGCTGCTGCGTAACCAGAGAGTAGGGACCAATAGATCTGGCGTGAATTTTGTCATCCACCAGATGCGACAGTTTCATCATGTACATATAACCGACGGTGATTTCGTTATCGAACGGTTCGCCGGTCCTGCCGTCATGTACCACCGATTTCCCGCTTTCGGGAAGTTTGGCTTCTATGAGATAATTTTTTACCTCCTCAAGAGTCGCACCGTCAAAAACGGGAGTGGAAAATCTCATTCCGAGAATATTTGCCGCCCAACCCAAATGAGTCTCAAGAATCTGCCCCACGTTCATTCTTGATGGTACACCCAGCGGATTAAGGAGTATGTCCAGCGGGGTACCGTCGGGCATATAAGGCATGTCCTCGATGGGCACGACTTTCGCAACGACGCCTTTATTTCCATGCCGGCCGGCCATTTTATCACCGACTGATAACGATCTTTTGGTAGCAACTGAAACTTTGACCAGTTGAACAACACCCGGCGATAGTTCGGCTCCCCTCACTACCTTTTCAATTTCTATTTCTTGCTGGGCGTTTTTCTTCGAAATAAGATCCCGGGATTGAGCCAATATCTGTTCAACTTTTTTGCTTACTTTATCGTCAGCCGTAAAACCGTTCTCCGCAATTAGTTCCTGGGCGTGGCAATCGGCAAAACTCCCCTCTTTAAACTTCGTACCGGCCTTATACAAAACTTCACCATTCTCATCGTGAATGGTGCGAGCGGTTAGACCCTCAAGAACAGAATCGAGATGTTTGTTTCTGACCGCAATTATATATTCTATCTGCTTGGCAAAATTGCGCTTCAGCTTGGAAACCTCGCTACGTTCCTGCTTTTTGGCCGCTTCCGATCTCTCTTTACGGGAGAATATCTTGGTATCAACCACGATTCCATTCATTCCGGGGGGAGCTTTCAAGGAAGCGTCCCGCACATCGCCGGCCTTTTCGCCGAAAATCGCCCTGAGAAGCCTTTCCTCGGGAGATAGTTCGGTCTCGCCTTTGGGCGTGACCTTCCCCACGAGAATATCGCCGGCTTCGACTTCGGCTCCGGTACGGATAATACCGCGTTCATCCAGATTCATTAAGGCCTCTTCGGAGACATTCGGGATCTCTCTGGTTATCTCTTCCGGGCCTCTCTTCGTATCCCTGACCTGGAGCTCGAAGGATTCGATGTGAACGGAGGTGAATACGTCATCGGTGACGCATCGTTCCGACACTATAATGGCATCCTCGAAATTATATCCGCGCCAGGGCATGAATCCCACCAGGACATTAGATCCCAACGCGAGCTCGCCGTTCTCGGTCGCGGCTCCGTCGGCAATGATATCCCCCGCATCAACTTTGTCTCCTTCATTGACAATAGGCTTCTGGTTGATGCAGGTATCCTGATTGGAACGCATAAATTTAATCAGGTCGAACTGGTCGAATTCCACCAGCTCCTTCAATTTTTCCCTTTCCCGGAGTAGGGGCTTAATTACTATTTTTTCAGAATCCACATATTCAACAACTCCCGCTCTTCTTGCGACGACCATCGCTCCTGAATCCAGAGCCGCTTTTTTCTCCATCCCGGTTCCGATTACAGGCGCCGATGTCTTGAGCAGAGGAACAGCCTGCCTCTGCATGTTCGATCCCATCAAAGCTCTGTTGGCGTCGTCGTGTTCAAGGAAAGGAATCAACGATGCCGCCACAGACACCAGCTGTTTCGGGGAAACGTCCATGAAGTTGATCTCCTCCGGTTTAACCACCAGGAATTCGCCCCGATGTCTGGCCTTAACCGTTTCAAGCTCGAAACGGTTCTTGTCGGTAAGAGGAGCGTTGGCCTGCGCCACCACATATCTATCCTCCTCATCCGCGGTCAAAAACTTGATCTCATCGGTGACTTTACCGTTCTTTACGACTCTGTATGGAGTCTCAAGAAAACCGTATTTGTTTATGCGGGCGTAGGTGGCGAGGGAAGAGATAAGACCGATATTGGGACCCTCCGGAGTCTCAATCGGGCAGATGCGTCCATAATGAGTATGATGAACATCTCGGACTTTAAAGCCGGCACGCTCCCTGGTGAGGCCCCCGGGACCCAACGCCGAAAGCCTTCTTTTGTGAGTTAGTTCGGCCAGAGGATTGGTTTGATCCATAAACTGCGAGAGCTGGGAGGAGCCGAAAAAGGTATCTATCACCGATGAAACCGTTCTGGCGTTTACCAGCTCATGAGGAGACAGTTGGGTGTCTTCTTCGCGCTGCTTGAGGCTCATCCTTTCCCTGATCGTCCGCGCCATCCTGGAAAGACCGACCGAAAATTGATTCGATAGCAATTCCCCGACCGACCTTGCCCTCCTGTTGCCGAGATGGTCAATATCGTCTATGTCGCCCATACCGTTTCTCAGGTTGATAAGATATTTGACAATAGCCAGAAAATCTTCCCTGGAAAGGGTACATTGATCCAGAGGCACCTCAAGATTTAACCTCTGGTTAATCATATACCGGCCGACTTCGCCCAGATCATAACGTTTGGGATTGAAAAACAACTTTTCAAAAAGATCCCTGGCGAGATCGACGGTCGGAGCGTCCCCCGGCCGGATTAATGAGTAAATCTTGAATAAGGCTTCTTCAGTGGAAGACGTGGTGTCCTTCGTAAGAGTATTTCTTATTATACCCGCGTCGATGGAGAAGTTTACGCCGAGAATTTCGAGTTTATCAACCTTTATCTCGCATAATTTTTTAAAATCGCTGTCGGTAATCTCCGAATTGGCAGTCAGTATCACCTCGCCGGTTGAAGGATCGATTACGTTTTCAGCCGCTATCGCGCCTATAAACCTGTTTCCTTTCCTGGGAGAAACCGCCTCTATCGTAGTGCTGTAGAACTCCTTCAAAAGATCCGCGTTTGAAGAGATTCCCAGCGAGCGAAGCAATGTCGTGGCCGCGAGCTTGCGTCTGGAATCGATGTGAACGTACATGATATCGTTAATGTCCAGCGTGAATTCGACCCATGAACCCCGGTACGGGATTATCCTCGCGGAAAATAGCTTCTTTCCGTTGGGATGGATCTCTTCATCGAAAAACACGCCCGGAGATCTGTGAAGCTGGCTGACTATTACCCGCTCCGCCCCGTTTATAATAAAAGTGCCGTTTGTCGTAAGGAGCGGAAACTCACCAAGAAAAACATCCTTCTCGATAATATCCTTTACTGTTTTTTCACCCTCGGGGGTGGCCTCTCTTGAAACAAGCCTGAGAGTGGCCTTAAGGGGCGCTCCGTAGGTCATGTTCCTTTCGCGGCATTCGAGAATAGAATAACGCGGTTCGCCGAGCGTATACCTTACGAATTCAAGAGAATACAACTCATGAACATCGGTGATAGGAAAAATAGAATTGAATACCGCCTGCAAGCCGATATCTTCCCTCTTATCAGGATCAACTTCCCGTTGAAGGAAATTCTCATATGAAGAAAGCTGGATGTCGAGAAGATTTGGCATCTCGACATTTTCAGTCAGCTTAGAAAAATTTGTTCGATCGACCTTTGTGGCTGGTCTCACGTAAACCTCCCGTATTGGGTTAAACCCAATATTAAGGTAATGGCTTCTTGCCTTTTTCGAATTTACTTCAGCACAACCGTGGCGCCGACATCTTCCAGTTTGGCTTTGGCCGCCTCGGCATCCTCCTTGGAAATACCTTCCTTCACAGCCTTGGGAGCTCCATCGACCAGGTCCTTTGCCTCCTTGAGACCAAGACTGGTAAGTTCGCGAACAACCTTAATTACCTGAATCTTTTTCGCGCCGGCGTTTTCCAGCACCACATCAAACTCGGTTTTCTCCTCAGCCGCTACGGCTTCCGCGCCGACGCCTCCGCCAGCTATCACCACGGGAGCGGCCGCTGCCGGCGAGACCCCGAATTCATCCTGCATCTTCTTTGAAAGATCGGAAAGCTCCAATACAGTCATCTCTTTGATAATATCAAATGCCTGTTGAACCTTATCGCTCATCGATTAACCACCTTTTTATTAAATTTGCTCTTTTCTTTTTTAAAATTAAAATCTCCTGGCCCGGCCGAAGCCGATTTCCCGAATCGGCCCAGAAGCACCAGCCGGCTATTATTAACTTATTTTTTACTCTCCGCTAATGCGTCCAACGTTCCTATAAACTCCATCGATGCCCCATCGAGTTGACTGACAAACTGGCTGATGGGTACCTCGACAGAAGCTATCAACATGGCAATTACCTGATCTCTCGGAGGAAGCTCCGCAATCCGCTTTAAAACGTCAAAACCGAGGATTTGCCCTTCATAAAAATAGGATTTGAATTGCGGTTTCTCGATATCTTTCATGGACTGATTGATAACCTTTGCCGCTTCCATCGGATCATCGTAACCAAACACGACCGATGTCGGTCCCGTAAAATACTCGGCCAGGGATTCGAAATCGGTATCCTTTACCGCAAGTCTCAAAAACGTATTTTTGGAGACGCGAAACTCGCTCCTGGCCTCCTTAAGTTTTCTCCTCAACTGGGTGAGAACGCCGACGTCTATTCCGGTATGATCCGTAACGGTAACATGCCTGGAACGGGAAAGCATGTCCTTCAGAACCGCGATTTCCTTTTCTTTCTGTTCCCTGTTCAATTTATACCTTCCTTTATCTTCCAAGCGCTGCTATTTCGTTGGTATCCAGCTTTATCCCCGGTCCCATAGTGCTACAGATAGATGCGTTTTTCAAATAGGTGCCCTTCGCGGAGGAAGGTTTCGCCCTCATAATAGCGCCAAAAAACGCCCTGAGATTCTCAATAATCTGTTCATCCGAAAACGAAAGCTTACCGATACCCACCTGGATATTCGCGGTTTTATCAAGCCGGTATTCAATTTTTCCGGCTTTCGCGGCTTTTACCGCTTTTTCTATATCCATGGTAACCGTGCCCGATTTAGGATTGGGCATAAGCTTCTTGGGTCCAAGTATTTTGCCTAATTTGCCAACCTGGCCCATCATGTCGGGCGCAGCAATAATCGTATCAACATCGGTCCAGCCACCCTGGATTCTTTCAATGTATTCATCCGAGCCGACCATATCCGCTCCAGCCTCTTCCGCCTCTTTGGCCTTTTCCCCCTTAGCCAAAACGAGAACTCGCACCTTTTTGCCGGTTCCATGTGGTAAAACCGTTGTTCCTCTGATCGCCTGGTCGGCCTTCCTGGGGTCAATCCCAAGTCGCGCAGTAGCTTCGACGGACTCGTCGAATTTGGCGCGGGCGGTTTCCCGAAGGAGCTTCACGGCATTTTCCAGGGTATTCGGCTTACCGCGTTCGACCTTCTCCACGTGCTCTTTGTAACTTCTGCTTCGTTTCATTTAACTCTCTTTCGATTAGGTCTCCCCTTAACGACCTTTATTACTGAACAAAACTATTGAACTTAAATTCTATTAAATAGTTTCCTGTTATTTATTCCTTTACCTCGATCCCCATACTCCGCGCAGTTCCGGCGATAATCCTCTCGGCCATATCAAGATTGGTCGCGTTAAGGTCCGGCATTTTAAGCTGGGCGATTTCACGAACCTGACTTTTCGTCACTTTTCCGACCTTATCCCTGTTGGGCTCGCCCGATCCCTTTTCCAATTTGGCGGCTTTCTTTAAAAGAACCGCTGCGGGGGGTGTTTTGGTTATAAAGCTGAACGATTTATCGATGTAAACCGTTATTATAACGGGTATTATCATTCCCGCTTGGTTCTGGGTCCGGGCATTGAACGCCTTACAGAATTCCATTATATTGACGCCCTGCTGACCCAGAGCGGGTCCCACGGGCGGCGCCGGGGTGGCGTTCCCGGCCGGAATCTGCAATTTTATCATACCTGTAACCTTTTTAGCCACAACAACTCCTTATTAAAATCCTTAAAGGGTTTTTACCTGCAGATAATCAAGCTCAACCGGCGTGGGACGTCCAAAAATGGATACCATCACCTTAAGCTTTCGTTTTTCGGGATTGACTTCGCTCACTGTACCGGCAAAATCAGAGAAGGGTCCGTCAACAACTTTGACAGCCTCACCTACCCTGTACGGAATATCGAGTGTTTCCCTGTTTTTAGAACGATCTATCTGCGCCAGGATTCTCTTGACTTCCGTTTCCCTGAGTGCTTGAGGCTTTCCCGATGCGCCCACAAAATTCGTGATCCCGGGGGTTGACGTTACCAGGTGCTGGGTCTCTTTAGATAATTCCATCTCGACAATAATGTAACTGGGCAAAAACTTTTTGACGGAAGTATGCCTTTTGCCCTGCTTCATCTCGACAATCTCCTCCAAGGGAACAAGAATCTGCCCGAACATTTCTCCCAGGCCCTCGGCTTCCGCGGCCGATTGGAGATATTTTTTCGCTTTGTTTTCGTGGCCGGAATAAGTATGAGCCACATACCATTTTTTTGCCATCATAATACCCGTATTAACTTCCGGTGAACTTGACGAGAAGATTCACCAGCTTGTTGAGCACCTGGTCAACCACGCCGATAAAAATCGAAACCAGAATAGACATCACCACAACAACGATTGTTGAACCGATCAGTTCATCTTTGGAAGGCCAGGCCACTTTACGCAGTTCCTGGATCGTGTCGTTAAAATATTTGGTTACTTTTTCTATCATCCGCGCTCTCTTTTCAATTTAACAGGACAGGAGGGAATCGAACCCCCAGCCTTCGGTTTTGGAGACCGATGCTCTGCCAGTTGAGCTACTGTCCTATTCTATTTCCTATCTGGTTTCCTTATGAACGGTATGCTCGTTGCAGTACCTGCAATATTTCTTAAACTCTACCCTATCGGGATGCAGCCTTTTATTCTTAGTATCAGTGTAGTTCCTACGTTTGCACTTCGTGCAAGCCAGGATAATATTTTCTCGCGGCATACTGTACTTTCCTTATTCTATGATTTCGGTAATGACACCGGCGCCCACGGTGCGGCCGCCCTCGCGAACCGCAAACCGGAGCTCCTTCTCCATGGCGATGGGCGTGATCACCTCGCAATCCATGGTCACGTTGTCGCCCGGCATCACCATCTCCCGATCCTTGGGCAAATTCACTATCCCCGTAACATCCGTCGTCCGAAAATAAAACTGCGGCCGATATCCGTTGAAAAACGGCGTGTGACGACCACCCTCCTCCTTCTTCAATACATAGACCTCGCACTTAAACTTCGTATGAGGAGTAATAGATCCCGGCTTCGCTATAACCATCCCGCGCTCTATCTCGTCACGGTCAACTCCGCGGAACAATAACCCCACATTGTCACCCGCCTGGGCATAATCCAGTATCTTGCGGAACATCTCAACCCCCGTTATCACCGTCTTGCGGGTCTCGCGAATACCCACTATCTCCATCTCGTCGCCGGTCTTTACCTTGCCCCGATCAACTCGACCGGTACCTACTGTCCCCCTGCCGGTTATGGAAAATACATCCTCCACAGGCATCAAAAACGGCTTGTCAACATCTCGCTGGGGCTCCGGTATATAGGTGTCGCAGGCCTCCATCAACTCCAACACGCTCTTGAATTCAGGAGCGTCCAACGGCACGCTGGGATCCGCACCCTTGGTCATGGCCTCCAATGCGCTGCCCCGAATAACCGGTATGTCATCCCCCGGAAACTCATACTTGGTCAATAAATCCCGTACCTCCAACTCCACCAGGTCCAATAGCTCCGGGTCGTCTACCTGGTCCACCTTGTTCATGTAGACCACGATAAACGGTACCCCCACCTGACGGGCCAATAATATGTGCTCCCGGGTCTGCGGCATGGGACCGTCCGCCGCCGATACCACCAGTATCGCCCCGTCCATCTGCGCCGCACCCGTTATCATGTTCTTGATATAGTCTGCGTGTCCCGGACAGTCCACATGCGCGTAATGACGATTGTCCGTCTCGTACTCCACGTGAGCAGTCGCTATGGTTATGCCGCGCTCCTTCTCCTCCGGCGCATTGTCTATAGAATCAAAATCACGTATCGATATCGCCTTGTTCTTACGCGCCAGTATCATCGTTATGGCAGCCGTCAACGTCGTCTTGCCATGGTCAACATGACCAATCGTCCCCACATTAACGTGCGGCTTCGTCCTCTCAAATTTCGCCTTGGCCATAAAAAAACCTCACCAAAAATATTTTCAACAAGCCCAGAACCGGGATTGAACCGGTGACCTCGTCCTTACCAAGGACGTGCTCTACCGACTGAGCTATCTGGGCAAAATTCCCCAAATAACCAAAACAGGGATAAAACACCCCTGAACAACAAACGCGCAATATAGGGACTCCAAAATCCGTGTCAAGAGATATTTTTCCTCCCTATCATATTTTTTATCGGTTTGGCAAATCAATTGCTTAATAGATTTTCTCAATTATCCCGCAACAGGTTACGAATATGGCGAATATCGCCCAAATTCCAAAATCAAAGCCGCAGAACCCGCCCCACAAAAAAATGGTTCCAGAAATGAACGGATTATAGGATTTATTATCCGGGATAATGCTAAGTGTTTTTATATCTGATACTTATCTGAGGTTAGAATAAGGTTTTTGGATGAAAATGTCCTAAAACTATTATTGCAAAAGAATATATTGAAAAAAATCGCCTTAAATTTATTCCGATTCCCGGGTGGAAATCTCAAACCAGCTGCTGGGTAGAACAATAACCTTATAATCAAGACGGTTTACCAAAGATTCAAATTTCACTATAGTCGTATGGCCGCTTTTAATCTCCATCTCACAGCGACTCACAGTTTCGCTTATGAGCTTATCTTTCCATCTGTTCCAGGCCATGGCGCGGGCTTCAATCACGTAGTTACCGGGAAGATAAGCAGCATCATTGAAACGGGCCCACTCGCTTTCGCTGAAAACAAAAACATAGCGGTACTCCAGCGAATCATGCAAGAGATGGTTCTTCGGAAGCTCCTCGAAAACCAGCTTCCCAGGAATTATACCGTTTTCAGGAGATAATAACTTGAATATACTCTTGCCCTTTGATAAAAAATCTTCCTGGCAACTTACTCTGGTATCCATACTTGAAACGAAAAGACAATCCCGGTTCCGTTTTTCCAGCGTTATAACGATGGCCGAATCCCGGCGTATGTCGATATTCATCGATTTGCCAAATGTAAACGGATTATCCTGTTTCCAGATCCTGGGGGTGGTACCGCCGTTTTCCAGTGAATAAAAATCGGTCGGCTCATAATAGGCCATATTGATACCGCATAATTCGAGGGTATGATTTCCCGGCGGCAGTTCAATATAAAAATCCGCGTATAGGCCGGTGAAATACAATCTTCCGTCGATCATGACATAATCATGAATCAGGCCCGGTTCGTCATCGGGTAAGCCGGCGTTTTCAATATTAAATCTTACTGTGAGAATCCCGGTGGCATCGGTTTTTGATTCATTTTCCTTATCAAAATTCAAATTCGAGGCGCCGCCCGGCTTTTGTTTCATATAGACTATATCGCTGATTACGCTTTGGTTATAAGAAGCGAATGTCTCCGGGCCGTAAGGATCGATCTCAATGGTGGCCGGGGTAACCCGGATCATCTCACCTTCCACCACCGTGCCGTCAATCAAAACCAGGCGGAAATAGCCCTCGGTGCGGCCGATATCGGCCCGGCAAAGGCAGATCAGAAATATCGTTATAAAAAAGTTTTTGATTCCAACGGTTTTTAACAAATACCCCTCCCTGGCTCTATAATCGATATTTCGGCCGGATTGGGGGGGATGTTTATGAATCCGTTCCAGGATGGATGAAACAGTCTGACCTGGCGCTTTATATTCTCGAAAGCCGCCGGGCTAGGCGACCCGGCAGCGTATTTAATTCTGTTCTCCTGCTACCGGGGGTCCCTGGATATCCTGTTGGAAACCGCATTTACGGCAATGATGGCTCCGTGGCACTCCGGACAGGGATAAACGTAGGTAGTATCGCCCTTGAAAAAGCTGGTGCCATAGGTGATATCAAGACCGTTGTAAGAGCAACTGGCGTTAACATCCCCCACCATATACCACGATCCGCTGCCCGGAGGGCAGTCGCACGAATCATGCGGAATCGAGGCGGTATCGCCTTTAAAATAGGCGACTCCGTAAACAATATCCATTCCGTTATACAGCGTGTCGCCGTTAACATCGCCCACATGATACAGATTGCATCCTGAAAGTTCCAGGCAGACATCGAGGTCCAGAGCGCTGTCTCCCGGCAGCACATAATAATCTGTAATATCCATATCTGCTATGGTCGGCTCCGGATGTGAAAAATGAATATCCACGGTCTCGGGAGTATCGGGGACCAGAATCCTGTAATGACCGGAACTATCGGTTGATGTAGATCTTACCTTTTCCGAATTAGTGGTCACTTGAATGTCCACCCCGAAAAGGCCCTCTTCGAGATCGCAAAGGGTTACGGTGCCGGAAAGCACTCCGATATCTGCGCAGCCGCATCCATGTGCCCCAACAAACGTGCTATCCTGACCAGAACACCGGCAGCAGGAGTTTTCCGCCAGATGAAAATCAAAGCTATCCGCATGGCAAAAGTAAGGATCTCCATCAAAATTGCCCACACCGGGCCAGGTTGTATCTTCGATGTCGCAGTAATTTATTTCCGCTATTGAATATTCGTTAACGTTTACCTGTCCCATCGCGGTGCTATCGCTATTGCCTCTTATGATGCAATTAGTCACCTTTACTGTATCAAGCGGACCGATGTATAATATCGCAATACCGCCGCCCCTGGCGGCTTCATTATCGATAATTGTGCAATTCTTAATAATCGGTCCGGATTCAAATATCCCGATTGCCCCCCCGTCTTCCAGGGTAGTATTGTCCCTGAATTCGCAGAATCTTATTAATGGATAGCTTCTCCCCTGCACGGATATCCCTGCCCCCTTTTCCCCGGATTCATTGTTAATAAAACGACAGTTTTCTATAGTCGGCGAACTTTCCTGTTTTATCGAGATCCCGCCGCCGTCCTCATAGCCGTTGATTATGGTGAAACCCGAGAGGATGTTTCTGCTGTCCATGTTGCCTTTCAACTCAAATCCTCTATGCTTATCGGATACATCCGCCTGACAGTCGATTATGGTATTAGCAAAACCGTCCTTGGATTCTACAACGATCCAGATTCGACTGCTACTGTTCGTTTTAAAATCTATATCCCTGTTCTTCAAGCCTGTATAGATTCCCGGAGCGACCTTTACCGTATCCTCGGAATTGGTGTAATCTATAGCGTGCTGTATGGTTGCAAACGCATCGAATTCCGAACCATCGCCTGTATGGTCATTTCCGAACTGTTCACTAACATGCCAGACCACCCTGTCCAGCGCCCCATCGACCCGAACTGTATCACCGTAACCGACAGAAACACCGTTTTCACGTTCTGTCCCGTAATCTTTACAAGCGAATTCAATATCGTAGACTCCCGGATAGTCTACATTCAGGCAATAATAACCGTAATCATCCGTCGTATCGGCTAAAGCCGGATTTCCAACTACGGATACGACCACGCCCGGTATATAATCGAGAGGTGCGTTGCGGAGCACGTATCCGTAAATCGGTCCGGCGGAATAAATCAATGTAAAATTCACGACGGTGATCGTTCCCCAGACTACGATTACACCTACAGCGGATGAATCATCCAGATAGCCGGTTTTTGAGACAATAAGATCCACAACACTGGTATCCTGGCCCTCCTCAAGTGGGATAGTCAGCGTATATCTACCCAGCGAGTCGGTGATATCGAAATACGAAGTGTCAAAATGGACAGCATCCACGCGAGCACCCGCGATAGGATCGTCCAGAGTATCTGAGACTATCCCCTGTACAATACCCATTCCCTCCGCAATAGTCTGCCCCTCGGAGCCTTGAGCTCCAAGTAAAAATAATATGATCATCACCGTCACAAATCTGATAGCATTAGACATAATTGCTCTCCCTGCTTGGTTATGATAGCTGTATAAATGGTTAGCGGTTGACCTAACCCGTTCAAGATTGATACCTTAGCTTTAGTTGTATTAGCGCCTTGCCACGATTATTAATGGCTTGACAAACAAATAAAGTATCTGGATGTAAAATCTCGCGCGAATATCAGAAGATACCTGGAGGGAACGTAAATTTCCCTGTTTTCAAAAATTTAATGCTCCAAAAATCAGATGTCAAGAAAAAAATAGATATTTATTTATGAGGGAGTTGCGTGCTTCAGGCGGCAACAGAATCAGCAGCGGCTTCTATTCTTACAGGGTTAAGGCCGGAAATTACGAATCGGTTTCAGGATTTATGAAACAACCCGGGAGCGGCCAAAATTATGGTTTTGGGATTTTGAAATCACTTGATCTTATCTTCCTCCGGGGCGTATAATAATAACGTCTCGGCGCGGTGAAACTTGAAAAGGATATTGAATATAATGGTGTCCAGATCATTTTCGATACCCGCGCCAATCCCGCTGAAAGCGGGACTGCGGGTGGGCTGGAGGTAAATGGTATGAGCGCTTTCTTATTATTCTTCGTATGCTTGTTTACGCCCGCTTTGAATTCGGCGGGGCAAAATTATTACTATATTTGCAGCTATGCCACTAACAGTTTTGGCACCGATATTTTGGTGTCGAAAGTAGATTTGGATTCTAAAGAAATCGCGGCTTCCACAACAATCCCAATTGGAGGCGAATTGCAATTTAAGAAACCAATTATCTTTTCCAGAGGTATACATAATTATTATTGTGTTTTGACGCTTAATGGCCTGCCTGCCAAAAATGCCCAAATCTCATCAAGTGGATTGGTTACAAATTACGCTATACTGAATGAGGAGCTTGATTTAATATTAACCGGAAACGTTCCCGACATACAATTATTAGATTACCTTTATTCTCAAGAGGGTGATATCGAAATAAAAATCCTAAGAGATCAAGCACAACAAACATATAGAAAGAAAGCGAAATTATCCTTACCCAATAACAATAGATTACATCTCAGAGAAGAAATTGATGATCCATGGATAGATGAAAATTATCCGATTATTTCCGGGTTTAGATATTTCAAGAAAATTGAAAACGGCAACGAAAGACAATATTGGAATGTCACATTTGAAGGTACTTATATGTTATCGTTGGATATAGAAAATAATATTTTATTGGATAGTATGAATGTAGAATCTGGTTTCGATCACTTTCACCTGTTCGGGCTCTCCCAACATGATTCGGTAACCTACGTATTTAACATGAATCACAATATGGTTGGAGGTCCCCAACATCAAAAAAAATTAACTGTAGATCCCAGCTATGTTCGACTTTTTGATACTTTTTCGTTTGAACAGTTAGATTCTATTGGTATTCCGTATCCTCCTCTTGATTCGGGATATGTTGGCGGAACGACAGGTTCTATTGACAGAGTTGGAGATTATTTCGTATTTTTCGATCTTAATGGTGAAGACCATCGCTATTTTTCCCCCGCCATGCTCTTCATCTTCGACACCCGCACCAACGAGGCCGACTGGCTGCGGGTGGGCTGGAGGTAAGATGCTCATCATCCGCACCGATTCCATGAAGATCCGGGATGATTTCCAGGCCAGCCTGGAGTTCGTGGACGACAACACCGGGGAATATGTCTACCTCGGCAACCGCATCGACACCGCCGGGTATAGGTATCGGAGCT
>CBFCYP010000009.1:0-40136 GCA_965602185.1 uncultured bacterium | reverse complement strand
TCCTGACCCATATATAGCGTAACATGCGGGAATGGTATTTCTATATCCTGTTCGTCGAACGCTATTTTCAGGCGCCGATTGAATTCGCGGGCAATTCTCCATTGCTTAATAGGTTTGGTTTTGGTTCGAGCCTTAATGATTATGGCCGAGTCGCCGAATTGATCCAGACCGAGGACTTCTATCGGCTCCAGGATATCGTCAGAATATTCGGGATCGTTGCGGAGATCTTCATCGACCTTTTTTATAACCTCGATAACCCCATCCACATCCTCCCGGTAGGCCACCCCGATATCGAATACGAATCGGGAATAATCCTGGGTCATATTGGTTACGATATCGATCTGGCCGTTGCGGACATAATGGACATTACCGGCGAGATCTCTCAGAACGGTCATCCGCAAATTTACACGCTCAACGAGCCCGCCCTTGCCGGCGGTCTGTACCACGTCACCCACCCTGATCTGATCGTCGATCAGGATGAAGAACCCGCTGATGATATCCTGTACCAGATGCTGCGCTCCGAATCCTACGGCGACTCCCGCGATGCCGGCGGCGGCAATAATGGGCCCGATGGCGATCCCGAATTCGCCCAATATCATGACAAGGGCGATTCCCAGAACGGTGGCGCTCAGGATATAATTGAGAAGAGAGTTGAGCGTTTCCAGCCGCTTCTTTGCCTCGGCTTCCTCAGCTTTTTTCTTGACGGTGGCGAGGATTTTGCCGGGGATAATTCTGACCAGCTTTAATGCGATTAATGTAATTATGACGATTACGACAATTCTCAGTCCGCTGGAAAGAAACCAATCGAAAACGCGTTCTAGCAATACCTGAAATTCCATGATACCCTCCTGAGGTTTATTTCATACTTAAATTTCTTTTTGTTCAAAAAGCCTGCCCCATTCCAAGATACAACTTCCCGGAACCTTCATCAGCCCCGGGGTCCACGTTGAATCCGTAGTCGAGACGCGCTATTCCGATAGGAGAGTTCAGCCTAAAGCCCAACCCCATATCGATTCGAATATCCTTAAAATGTGCCGATTTTATGTCCGTCCATACGTTTCCCGCGTCGATAAATACGGCAGCACCGAAGATCTTATATACTGATCGGCGAAGTTCCAGTACGTTCCAGACAATTTTAAATTTACCGCCGATGGGCTCGCCTTCGGCATCGAGCGGACCGACCAGTTGATACCCGAATCCCCGAAGCGAGGTCGGACCTCCCGAATAGAAACGCTCGTTCAGAGGGATCTCCCCGTCCGAGCCGAATGAGTTCATCCATCCGATTTCAAAGGCTGACCCCAGTACGGATTCCCTGCCAAGAGAGCGGAAACGTTTCGCAATTAAAATAGACCGGACAAAAGTATTTGATCCTCTCAGGAAACTTCCCGCCAACTCGTTACTAAAGGATATATAAATCCCTTTCTGAGAGTTAAAAAGGTTGTCCCGGGTATCATGAGATAAGGTCAGGGTAAGACTTCTGATCTTTGGATCGATATCTGCTTCCTGTTCACTGATCTTAATATTGCTTAATTTCGTATTTTCGATACGGTAACTTTGAGACAATTTTGTAAAGGGCGAGAGTTTTCTTCCAACTGTAATTTTCCCGCCATAAGTTTTGGCGTCGTATCCGGGTTCCTGTCGTAGCTGGAAGAACAGATTCAGATCGGTCTGCCATCTGGTACTGAATGTCCAGGGATCCGAGAAAGATCCCATAACGCCCTGTTTTATGAAATTGGCTTCGGCTGCTATCCCGGTTTTGCGCGCGGTTCCTCTAAGGTTATCCGTATTCAGCTCGATTCTACCCCTGACCTTCTCAATGGAGCTGTACCCCAGCGAAAAGGCAAACTCACTCGATTTTTTTTCTTTGATCTCAATCAGGATATTTTTTTGCGTTGAATCGCCTGCGACGTTGGGAACAGCCCTGATGAAGACACTTTCGAACAATCCGGTAAGATATAGCCTTCGCTGTGAATTAAGCAGCCTGGAATATTTGATGTATTCCCCGGAACGAAATTGAAGTTCGCGCTTTGCCACCTGACGCCTGGTTTTCTCCAGGCCGGTTATATCGATGCTGTCAACTGCGGACCTGTATCTCTCCTTTATCAGGAAATCCACCATGGCGAGATGAGATTCAGAATTAATTTTCACTTCGGGCGTAACAGAGGCGTCGATAAAACCATTTTCCGCGTACCTGGACAGGATTGACGATACCGCGTCTTCAATCAATGGTCTCTTCAGGGGATCGTCGCGCCGAAACTTAATAAATGAAAGAACCATTGAGTCGGAGAAGAACTCGTTGCCGAATATGGTGACACCCTCTATCCTGGTCAGATCGCCCTCGTTTATCCCTACCATGACATCAACCTTGCCTTCGACGGAATCGACCGAGACAGAGGTGTCTATCAGGGCGGCTTCCAGATATCCGTTTTGACGATAAAATATCAGGATGTTGTCCAGATCATCGGCAAAAATCTCCCTATGAAATTTCGAAGGCGAAAGGAAAGCGGCCGGCCGGGTCAGCATTAAACCCTTAAGTCTGCCTTCCGTAAACGCTGTATTACCCTCGAATCTCACCGAGCGAACGGAAGACTTCTCAGAACCGTTTGCGGGTGCCTGTTTCGCTCCAAACATCAACAACGCGGAAATGATAACAATGCCAAATCTTACGTGAATCATTTGAATTTCAACCCGTATCTTAGATCGATTCCCGACCTTCCCGCCTGGTCGGTCTCGCCCTGGATTGAAAGGCGGGGCGTCAACTTATATCCCAATCGGACTCCCTGGTCGTTGAGATGACCCACCGTAGTGGAATAAGTCAATTCGACCCTTTTCGATATGCGCCGTGACGCAACCAGGCGCGGTCCCCAGGAATCGTCGAATTTGAAGAGATTACCCTCGACGGTAAATTCATCAAAGCCGAACATGGAACCCACCTTATCAGAGATAAAACCCGAAATTCTGTTACTGGTAAGCCCGGCCGCTCTTTCCACCAGGGCGTTTTTGACGCCGCCACTCTGAGCGTCTTCCCTACCTGTTAAACTGGACCGGGTGGTCCCCAGAGTCAAAAGGGCGACTATATCGGGTTTATCCAGGGCAGGTTCCGAATATATATCGGGACGAGGATTTTCGAGGTTTCCTTCAACCTTTATATAAACCGTGTACTTTTCGGCGACCGTCCTTTGATATTCGGTTACCTGCGTTTTCGCATGTAGCGTTATATCTGGATTTAATTTTAACGGATCGCTGAAATATAAGTTTCCTTTTTCAACTTTGAATCGCCGATCGAGATAAATAAGGTATCCTTCTTCAATGCTTACAAGCCCTGACAGATTCGGCCTGACGGGTGTCCCGATAATACTCAGTTCGGCCTTCATCCTGACATTGGCAAGATTGTTATCGATCCACAGATTGTCATTTTCGCGAAATCGCACATTCAGCCTGGTGCGGGCAATTATATCGGGAAACTCATACTCTACGGTTTCCACCGACCGAGCCCACGGCAATATTGATTTAAGCGGAAATTTCGCTATAAGTCTCGATTCGCCAAAGCTTATATCGCCGTCAAGAAAATATTGATCCTCTTTTCTATTGTAATTGAGGTCGGCAAACTGCAGTTTCGCTTTGAACATGCCTGCCTTTTCAAATGATATGTCTGAGGCTTTCAAACTGAGGTTGATATCAGTCAATGTACCGGCGTCATGAACCAGATATCCTTTTACAGCCAACAATCCGCCGTTAATTTCGGCAAACAGCGAGTCTATATCTACACGCGTTTTATCGAACCTGACATCCAGAAATCCCGATTTGACAACGGAGGATAATTCAGAGGAAAAAAGCGAAAAATCGGTGGCTTTGACATAACCCGTTATATCGGGCACATCCATTTTTCCCCCGATAAAGACCTCGGATTTTATATTCCCCCCCAGAGAATCCGCCATTGTTATAAAGGGCCTCAGGATCTCCAGATCGAAATTATCGGAAAATATCCTTATATCCAGGTCGTCTTTTGTAATTTTGCCCGCCGCCGATAGCAAAACTATATTATGAACGCTTAAATTAGAGGATATTTCATAATTTCCCGAAAAATCGTATCTTAAGGTTCCTTTTACCGATAGGGGCGTACCGGCAGAGTAACAGGAGGCGCTATCAATGCTCAAAATCGAATCGCCGAGAACCAGCCGTAGATGGATTTCATCCAGGGGCGTTGAATTCTCTATGTATTTCAAACGCCCGTTAGTAACATAAATCCAACCCTCAGCGCCCGGGTTCTTTACGGTACCATACCAGGTCATATTAGCGGATGCTGTCCCCGTTAATGCCCCGGTTGGTGTTACGTACGGTTGGAGAATTGACAGATCGAGGTTATCCATGGTCATCTCGCCGGCGACAGCGGATTCTTCACTCAGGGTTAAATTGTTATCGGGGCCGCGATCGAGATAGATATCCGTATTTGCGGATATGGAATTGCCGTACGCGAATAATTGGAAATTCTTCAATCGTAAATGATCTCCGTTAAGGTCGGCGGAGACGATAACCGAATCAATTTCATATGAGGTATGTTCTATAGAATACGCCTCGGCAGATATGCTGCCGGCCGGGTCGTGCGGGTTGCCTTCGAAAGAGAGGCTCAGATTTAAAAAACCGTTTTCGGGAGCGTCAATTACGGCGAAAGATCTTAACAGCCCCACCCAGATAGTATCGCATTTCATATCAAACTTAAAATAATTATCGTTCAATAAACCAAACTCGGTATTTATGATACCACGCTTGATCATTTCAATATCTGCTTTTGGTTCTCCTTCCTCTATATCATAACCATCAGCAGTGACGGAAAATATATCCGTATTCAGATTGCCTTTCGCGGAAACAGTGTCATACGATCCTGACGTATTAATAATTAGATCTCCGTAATGAATATCGAGGCTATTGAGATCGATAATCGATCCGCTGATTGCGGCGGATACGAACGCCGAATCGATGGTATAGCCCCGGTACCCCGGAGATACAAATTTCGCCGTAATCTCGCCCTCGAGAAAATCTAAAGATCCCCTGACATCGCAGGCGTATTCGAAGCCGCCATGGAGGGAGTCAATCCCGAGAATACTCTGATACATCGCGCTATCCGGCCGTCTGCCCGATAATTTTAAAGAGTTTATAATAATGCTGCTATCGCGGTATTGTATATCCGCCAATACATTATCTACAGGGAAATTCAGATACGATATCTTATCTCCCTTTAAACGAATCTTTACAAGAGGATTTTCCGTAGATCCGCCAAATGTCCCCTCCGCGCTAATATTTCCTTTCAAATCCGGGAAATCGGCGAAACGGGAAATGGAGGAGATATCCGGAATATTGGCGTAAAATTGGCCCTCGATATTTCCATTTTTCAAAACCGCCGCCGTTCTTACGCTATCTTTGTCATGAACCAGTGTCAGCTGAGCCGAATCGTTGAGGACTGAAAATTCCAACCCCAGGTCCGGAATCGGGCGACCCTGGTATCGCAGTTTCGATATATTCAAGACTCCGTTTATGTCCCAGCCCGAGATAATACGGGCCTTTCCCTTAGCCCGGACAGAGCCGTTTAAATTCCCCGTGAAAGGCGATTCGCTCTTGTAAACGGCGGGCCACAATTCAGACAATTCTATATCCTCAAATCGCATATTCATGTCGACTGCCGCGGCCTCCTCCAGCGATACGGAACCCCGCGCCAGAATACCCCCCCCCAGGAATTTCACCATTGCCGTATCGATACGGATGGTATCCCGGGAATACCGGGCATAAAGCCCAAACGAATCCAGGTCTATATTTTCCACCCGGCTCCGGCGCGATGATACGCTAAGGCCGATTTCGGGAGATTCGATACTCCCGCCGGCATCCGCTTTTATCACAATATTGTCCATCTCAACATGGGGAAGCTCATATTTATTTTTCAGGGTTTTTAGTAAGCCGGATGGATCGCCCTCAAGGGAGGCCTTTAAAAATAGTCCGTCAAGTTCGGGGATCCGAAGAGAAACTCTGGCGTTCAGCTCAAGATCCTCGATATCCGCAGTCGACGTTACCGACAACCTCTCGCCATCCCACGAAAAGTCACAATTCAGCTCTTTTAGGCGAAACGGCTCGTCCTCATAACGCGTCAATATACTATCGGCAGCCAATCTACCTTTATATTCATTAATGTTATTTCCGCTTATACGCGACGATAAATTATATAAATTAATATCAACAGGTATTCTTTTATCGGAATAGGCTACATTGACATCGGTCAAAGCCACCGAATCCACAGAAATCGAAACCGATGTTTTGCCGTCCTCAGAAACGACCGTACGAGCCGTATCCAGCATGGGAATACCATAATTGCCGAGGCTGTCAACGGAAATATCAAGATTCACCTCGTCGACAATAACGGATTTGAGATTAATATCGCCGAAGAGCAGATCGAAAATCGAGTATGTTACCTTTATATTTTCAACATATAGCAGCGAATCGTTTCCGGAAGAAGATGGCGAAATAACCGTGGTTTCATCAAGCTGAACCCGCGAAAACAGGTTCGTCTCGAGCCTCTCTATTGTTACCGTAAGTCTTAGTTGTTCGTTAATCGTCTTTACGAGCAGGTTTTTTATAATTGCCTCTCCGGGAGAACTCGAAAAGAACAACAGTGTCAGAATTATCAGTGCCGCGATGGCGGCCAGAATAATAGAGGCGGTTTTTAATATTCGTTTCGACACGCCGGTATTATATGTAAAATTATAGAATAATCCACAATATCTGTGATTTCAGTCGATTACAGCCATTTTTTTCTTTTGAAGAACCAGAGAAGTCCTCCGGCCACGATTATCACCAGCCCCCAGAAAAAGAAATAGCCAAAACGAAAACCCAGCTCCGGCAAGTTAAAGGGACTTGCACCGGTATCGAAATTCATGCCGTAAACACCGGCCAGGAATCCCAGCGGGATAAATATGCTGGCGAATATAGTAAGAACCTTCATGACCTCGTTCATGCGGTTGCTCACACCTGTATGATAGAGATCCAGCAATCCCGAAACCATGTCGCGATAAGTCTCCACAGTATCGATAACCTGGATGATATGCTCATATAAATCCCTGAGATAAGGCTCGGTGGAGGGATTGATCAGCTTGGATTCGGTACGCTCCATTCCACCGATAACCTCGCGCAGGGGCCATACCGCCTTCCGCATAAAGATTAACCTTTTTTTAAGGCTTCGTATAATCTCCAGGCTTTCCAGTTTGGGATTTTCGGATATTTCATCTTCCAGGTTTTCAATTTCCTCTCCAATGCTCTCCAGGGCAATGAAATAGTGATCCACAACCGCGTCGATCAGGGTGTATGCAAGATAATCTGACGTCATAAACCGTACCCTGGGCACCGTTTTCTTGATTCTTTGCCGAACCGTGTCAAAAACATCTTCGCCTGTTTCCTGAAATGTGATTACCCAATTAGGTCCGAATAATACGCTCACCTGCTCGGCTTTCAACTCGTCATCTTCCTTGCCGTGATATAGCATTTTCATGACCACCAGAAGATATTCTCCGGCGTCTTCCATCTTGGGACGTTGACCGGTGTTGACAATATCCTCAAGCACCAGCGGGTGCATCCCGAAATGAGAACCCATCTTTTCCACGATCTGGGTCTCGTGGATACCATCCACGTTGATCCAGCTGATGGTCGGGCTGTCCTTAAAGGGAAAACATTCCTCTACAGCGGATGCGATTTTTTCCTGATATTCGGACTCGGTGTAATCGATAATTTTAATGTTGGCTTTCTCGGTACGCTCCGCCCCCACGTAAACAACGCTTCCCGGCTTAAGCCCGAGTTTTTTCGATACTCTACTCACCCGTTTTGCCATGGTTTACTTTTCCTCCATAGTTTTATCAGCGGTTCCGCGCGATGGCGATTGTCCTACTGATTGCGAATTACTATGCCTCGAAGAAGCCTGCCGAGAATATCCGCGCCGGTAATAATCTGTTTTTTATCACTCCAGAGCAATATAATGTCCTTATCGATCACGTCATCATCATTGGATTTGGGGTCGACTTTTAATTGAGGCAATATTTCTCCCAGAGGCCGCATATTGTCATATACAATTATGGGGAGATGACAATAATTCAGGGGATTGCACTCCCCCGATTCGAAAACCAATGCCCGGAGAAAACCGTCCGCATCAAGCACAAAGGCGGGAATCCCTCGGAGATCGGTTATAACCACCCATTTTTTTCCCGATTTCTGTATCTTTTGTATAAAAGGATGGTCAGCTGATCTCTCAAATTTCGGAAATATCGGCACATTGTTTTCTATTGGCAGCGATACGATGCTTTCCGGATCGATAAATTCGCCTTCATGCGAAATCGGAAGATCATCCAGCGCAAGGAAATTTAAGGCTCCGAAACCCTCCAGCCTGTCGATATCGACATCATCAGCCTCAATATGTTTCTTGATTACCTCTCGAAGTTGATGTTCCCTGAAAAACTGTATACCTTCACGCCCCAGCAATTGGTCAAGAAGCAGTGCCGTGGGTCGTGCCAGGGGGTATAAAATGATTTGATAAAATCTTATGGCCGGCGCCAGTAATGCCCCCATTCGCAAAGCGTGGCGGGAAAAATATGCCTGTGGAATAATTTCGCCAATAAGCGTTATTATCAACGTGGAAAATATAAATGCGTAGAGGCCTGCCAATAACGAATTGGACAATATGGCCAGCAGAGTATTAAATGCGACATTTCCCCACAATATTGTGGTCAATAGAAAATGCGCATCTCGCCTGAGCTTGAGAACTCGTTCCGCAGCCTTGTTACCGCTTTCAACCTCAACCTCCAATCGAAGCCGCGTAACCCCGAACAGGGCCAGGTTCAGGCCCGAAAACATGGCTGAATGCAAAATACAGATCCCGATCCCCACCCAGGTTATGATTGTCACTTTAGCTATCGCCCTTTTCACGTTCGGCAATATATTCCGATAATCGCTCCAGCCGGGTCTTGATTATCTCCATTTCCAGCTTGCGATCCGCTTTCGCGGTTTCATCAGATTCGCCGTTAGAATCCAATTTCAATCGTTCCAGTTCCTTCTGCAATTCTTCCTTTCTAATTCTCAGCTTTTCAATGGATTCCGCCTCTTCCGCTTTATCAAACACGACTTTTTCCGCCGTCTCCTCAGCTTCAGGTTCGGATATAATTTCAGCGGACGGCAACGGAATGAACTTTTTTTCGACCGGGATTACGCGCTGGTTCATAAAACCGGGGGATACAATCTCTATTCCATCGGTATGCAGATGATCCAGAATCATCTCGCGCAGTTTTGAGCGGTAGGTAAGAACGCTTTTTACCTCGGTAAGAAGACCGGCCACACGGTATTTTACGGAAAAATCTCCCAAATCCATAATATGCACAAAAGGCTCCTCAAGCTCGGCTTCCCTTGCGGCGGAAAGCAAGGAGCGCTCAATATCTTTCCTCTGGATATCGTAACCGAGAGAGATTTCGGCCGTCAGCAGCGTGCCCGATGATCGAATGACTTTTACCGGATTTGTGACAACATACCGATTCGGCAGGGTCATAAGATCACGCTCCTCTGTCTGAATCTCGATATGTAAAAGCCCCCTCTCGGAAACCCTGCCGAAATGCTCTCCGACGCGAATGAAATCTCCCGGGCGGAAATTTCTTATGACCCGTAGCATCAAACCCGCCATCAAATTGCCCAGGAACGTCGCGGCCGCAAGCGCTATCGCCGCGCTGAGAAGTAAGCCAAGAACGCCCAGCAATTGCCCGATTGTTGATTCACTCATGGGCAAAGCAATTATAATAGCGATCAATCCTACAATAGAAAGGAATAAAGTAATAATCAGAAGCCAAATCCGATGCTCGGTATTTTTCGCAAATCGTTTATTCAAAATAAATCGTACCGCCACTATTAAAATTACGACAACCGCTATGGTAATTCCGGTGGGAATCAGATCATTTAAATTAAACATATTTAGATCTCCCTGGCCTTACATTATTATCAATTATTATAATGAACCGATAATACGGAAAAACGGTTTTCCAAATCCGCATTGACAACACTTCCCTCCCGCAGATAAATTAAATATTAATATAAATGTCGAGATTTGGGATAACAAACGATTTTTTTAATTCGTATCAGATCGGATAAAAAAGGAGACTTTCATGGAATTACTTATGGAAAGCCTGAAGGCAGAATGGCAAAACCTCGTTCGTCTATCGCCAAAAATCTTGATTGCCTTAATCATATTTGTCATTTTTATATTTCTGGGCAGGATGATAGGCCGTGCCGTAGCGCACATTATGATGCGCGGCAATTTCAAGCCCACACACAGGAATTTCTTTCGCAATCTAACTGCATGGCTTTTGGGGATCCTCGGCCTGATAATCGCGCTGAATCTGCTCGGGATGAAGGGATTGGCAGCCAGCCTGATGGCTGGAGGCGGAATTACAGCAATCATCCTGGGGTTTGCATTTAGAGAAATTGGCGAAAACTTCCTGGCCGGATTTCTCCTGGCTTTCAGCAGGCCTTTTGAAGTTGGAGACCTTATTCGAATAGACGATTTTCAGGGAATTGTTAAGGATCTCGAAATGAGATCGACCCATATTCGGTCGGCCGACGGCCGTGACATTTATATCCCCAGCTCAAAAATATTTAATAATCCGCTAACGAATTTCACCAAAGACGGTCTGAGACGTCTTTCATTCAAAGTCGGGATTGACTATGCAGATGACTCGGAAAAAGCGAGAAATGACCTTATCGAAGTAGTCAGAAAGGTAGAAAACGTGTTGAGCGATCCCGCTCCCGGGGCCATAATGTCGGCCCTTACCCCCCAGTTCGTGGAGTTAGAGTTGTTCTTCTGGATTGATACTTTTAAAAAAGGCACCGATATGCTAAAAATTACAAATGAGGTTATCGAACGTTGCCGCATGGCCCTTATGACAGGCGGTTACACCGTAAGCGCGAACGTAAGTACGAATCTGGCCTTAAGCGGTTCCAGGCCGGTTGACATTCAATTGATACAGTAGGGATCTAAAACACCAAGGCGTCTGAAAAACATCCTGTAAACTGTAGTATTTGTGCCAGGTCATTATTAATCTGAAGATTGTAAACAAGGAGCAGATAACTTTCACTTATTATGTTGCAAATTCGATACCTTCGATTTAAATTCCGGCCGAAATTGAACAAGTTGCCTCTGAAATGTAACCGGGTATCCATGTCAGAGAACCGGTTCTTTAAGAAGGTGCGGATTTTTAAGATAATTATGAGATTGTCTTGAAATGAGTGATTTAGTCCTCTCGCAAATGGCCCTGACCGTTTCTCTGGCGCTGTTATTCGGAATAATAATACATTCCCTGGCGGAGCATCTTCGAATACCCGGCATCGTTTTGCTGCTGGGCGCAGGGGCGCTGCTCGGCCCAGATTTGCTGGGCTGGATCAAACCGGAATCCGTCAGGTTCGTCCTGCCTTCCATGATAGGTTATGCCGTGGCGGTAATCCTGTTCGAGGGAGGCATGAACCTCGAACTGAAACGATTGCGCCGGGAATCCATGGTGTTACGACGCCTTGTCACGTACGGCGCTTTTATAACGGCTATCGGGGGAACGCTGGCGGCAAAAATGCTGATGGGCTGGGATTGGAACATCTCGGTCCTGTTCGGCACACTTGTAATCGTAACGGGGCCCACGGTTATTACACCTCTTCTCCGGCGAATCAAGCTGAATCAAAATCTGCATACCCTGCTTGAAGCCGAGGGGGTCCTCATCGATCCTATCGGAGCCATAATTGCGATAGGCGTCCTGGAGGTGGTCCTGCATCCCTCGCAGCATTCTTTCTTATACAGCATATACAATGCTTTCGTCCGGATCGGCGCCGGCACTCTTCTGGGAATCGCAGGCGGTCTTTTAATCGTGGTTATCCTGAGACCCAAAAATATAATACCGGAGGGCCTGGAGAATGTTTTCACCCTGGCCGCGGTGCTGGCTCTCTTCCAGTTGTCCGATCTCATAATGCCGGAAAGCGGGATCGCCGCCGTCACGATAGCCGGATTGGTCGTGGGAAATTTCTGCAGGCGAATCCTCCGCGATCTGAGAGAATTTAAAGAACAATTGACGGTGCTCTTGATAGCCATGCTTTTCATTCTTCTGGCCGCCGATGTCCGTTTTGAGGAGATCGCCCTCCTCGGCTGGTCAGGAATAATTACGGTAATGTTCCTCATGATAATTGTGAGGCCGACCAGCATTTTGATATGTACGCTCGGAATGAAAATGAAAATACGGGATCGGGCTTTCCTGGGCTGGCTTGCGCCCCGGGGAATTGTGGCCGCCGCCATAGCCTCATTCTTCGCGGTCGCTCTTAATAACGCGGACATTCCGGGAGGCGACTCATTGCGGGCACTGGTTTTCCTTGTTATTGCCGTCACCGTAACCGTACAGGGATTATCGGCCGGAATGATCGCCCGCCTGTTAAAAATCCGCCGGGAGACAAACAGCGGTTATGCCATATTGGGGGCTAACGAGTTGGCAAGAGCTCTGGCTCTGGAATTGAAAAATTATGACGAACGAGTCGTCCTGTTGGATTCAAACGCTGTTGCATGCAACCTGGCCGAAGAGGAAGGTCTGAAAGTAATTTTCGGAAATGCCATGGATGAACGTATATTACTGCGAACTCGAATCGAGGATATGGCCGCATGTATTGGACTGACCCCTAATGAGGAGTTGAATCTATTATTTGTCAACCGGGCCCGGGAGCAATTCAAGGTGCCGAAACGTTTGATTTCAATAAGCGAATCCAAGGGACACACTTCTCTAGAAGCCATAAACGAAACCGGGGTATCGGTGTTATTTGGCGCCCCCTACGATGTTGATCTCTGGGCCGTCAGGCTTCGCAGAAAAATAGCCTCGGTCGAACGCTGGAGCTTTGAGCCCAAAGACAAGGGCCGGGACGCGATCCCTGTTGCCGAAATACCGTCTCAAAGTACGATTCCACTGATATTAGTGCGAAAACAAAATCCCGTCCCGGTCGACAATAAAACGGAATTTCAACCCGGGGACCGGGCTTCTTTTATTGTATTCAGCGAACTGCGTGACGATGTGCTCGCGTGGTTCGAGCAAAACGGATGGATTCAATCTCCCGGATAATAGTCAAAACTTTTCCCAAAAATCATCCTATCATGCGAATAAATGCGATATTACATAATCTTGACTTTTATTTAATTTGACGATATAATGACTGTTCGAGGTTATAAGGATCATATTTAACTGACTTTTTCAGAAAAGGCTAAAATCCGGGACGCCACCAAAAGATTTGAATTTTCAAATGACTGATCAGGATTTAAATAAAAAGGAAGATCCAATAATAGAGCCCCAATAATATTTTGGAATGAATATGTCGATTTCAAGGCAAAGAACCGTCGAAGATTTCCGTTTCCTGTCGCATCAGATAATGGAATATGCCAATCGCGGTATTCCAAAGGTTGAGTCCCTTCATGAAATCGTGAAGATCCTGTTTGAATTTTGCGGCTGCGAAACCGTGGAATTGTGGCTGAAAGAAAGCGACAAATATGTTCATTGCGGAATCGATTATCAGCCGGAGGTCGCCTTTAAGTATGAAATTGTCAATAAAACAGACCACGATGATGGCACTTCGTCCCCCTTTTTCAAAGAATCCTCCGTTATCAATCAGTTGATAGTCAACGTAATTCGATTAAAGTTCGATGACTCTCTCTCTTTTTTCACCAGAAATGGCAGTTTCTGGACAGGAAATATCAGATCTGATCTATACGCCGCCGTAAGATCCGGGGGGAATAGTGATGATCTAAGCCTGGGTATTGATGATTCGTATAATTCCCTGACGCTGATTCCGCTGGTTGTGGGCGATGATTGTATAGGCCTTCTACAATTTATGTGCCGTAAAAATGATTATTTTACGAAAAATGAAATAGAGCTTTTTGAGATCACCGCCGAAACAATCGGCGTTACGTTGGTCAACGAGAGGGCCCAGGCGGCGTTACGGGAACGTGTCAAAGAGCTGACTTGCCTGTATAGTATCTCCCAGGTGGTTGATCGAAAAGGTATTTCATTGGCTGAGATATTAAAGGGAATCGCGGATCTTTTGCCCCCGGCCTGGCAATACCCGGAAATCACCGCGAGCAGGATTATACTGGACGAACAAATGTATTCCACCCCCGGTTTTCAGCCTGACGGGCAAAAGCAGGACGCAGACATCATCATAAATGGAATTCGGCAGGGCAAGGTGGAAGTCGTATACCTGGAGGAAAAACCTGATTTGGATGAAGGTCCCTTTCTAAAAGAGGAACGAAACCTGATTGACGCCATCGCCCGACAGGTGGCGCTTATCGTGGAACGTAGAGAGGCGGAAGAGGAAAGATCGAAACTGCAGGAACAGCTTAGACATGCGGATCGGCTGGCCACGCTCGGTCAGCTTGCCGCCGGGGTGGCTCATGAAATCAACGAGCCCCTGGGAAGTGTGCTCGGTTTCGCTCAACTGCTGAAGAAGAATCCCGGGATTTCCAAGCAGGCCATTAAGGATGTTTCCAAGATTGAGGACGCTTCTTTACATGCCAGAGAGGTTGTAAAAAAACTCATGCTGTTCGGCCGTCAGATGCCGTTGCAAAAAACGGGTGTGGATTTAAATAAATTGGTTGAAGAAGGCCTGTATTTTTTAAAATCCCGTTGTAAAAAATCCGGGATTAAAATAAAACTATCGTTGGATAAGAATATGCCCGAAATCGCCGCCGATCAATCGCAGATCTATCAAGTCTTGGTTAATCTGGCGGTTAACGCCATGCAGGCTATGCCCGGAGGCGGCGAGCTGACCATAAAGACCGAATTGAAAGATTCGTATGTATCTTTAACCGTTATGGATACCGGGGTCGGTATGGATGAGGATACCAAAAAGAAAATATTCATGCCGTTTTTCACGACCAAGGATATCGGTGAAGGCACCGGCATAGGCCTGTCCGTCGTTCACGGAATCGTCATCTCTCATGGCGGTAAAATTTCACTTAAGAGTGAAGCCAATAAGGGCTCCAGCTTCGAGGTCCGGTTGCCGGTCAAAGATATTTCTCGATAAAAAGGAATTGAATACTATGACTCACGATGAAAAAAAAGAAAGTATCCTGGTTGTTGACGACTCTCCCGACACGCTCGAGTTGCTCAAAAGGAATTTGATATCTCAGGGCTATAAGGTTTACACCTCCTCCGGGGTTTCCGGGGCCATAAAAATACTGGATTCCGCGCATATTGACCTGGTTATTACCGATCTTAAGATGCCGGAAATCAGCGGCCTCGAGCTGGTAAAGCATGTCAGGGAAAATTTTAAGAACACCGAGGTGATGATGATCACCGGGTACGCCTCCGTCAACGGGGCGGTTGAAGCCGTAAAAAGCGGCGCCGAGGAGTATCTCGCCAAGCCGTTTACAGATGAGGAGCTTTTTTCCGCGGTCAGGGGCGTGATCGAAAAACTTCACATAAGAAGATCGGCAAACTCAGAGACGATCCCGCAGAAATATGATACATACGGTCTTCTGGGAAAATCGGACGCCATGGACGAGGTTTTCAGGGCCATACCAAAGATATCAAGCTCCAACGCCAACGTTTTGATAACCGGAGAAAGCGGCACCGGAAAAGAACTTGTAGCCAGAGCGATTCACTATAGCAGCGGCCGCGCGGCGGCTCCTTTTGTACCGGTAAATTGCGGGGGAATCCCGGAGGGGCTTCTGGAGAGCGAGCTTTTCGGATATATCAAAGGAGCTTTTACAGGGGCTACCGAATCCCGGGCGGGGTTCTTTCAGACGGCCGACGGAGGCACGATTTTTCTCGACGAAATAGGCGAGATGAGCCTATCCATGCAGGTAAAGCTACTGCGAGTTTTGCAGGATAAAGAAGTCTGCATGGTGGGAGCAACTAAAACGCGCAGAGTGGATGTAAGGATTCTGACTGCGACCAATAAAGATTTGTTCGGATTGGTCAAAAAGGGCGTTTTCAGGGAAGACCTGTTTTTCCGCCTGCATGTTATTACAATCTCCATCCCTCCCCTGCGCGATAGAAAAGACGATATCCTTTTCCTGGCACAACATTTCGCGGACAAATACGCCAAAGAAATGGGCAAAACCGTGCCCCGGTTCAGCGAAAAGGCGCTGGAGGTTATAAGAAACTACAACTGGCCCGGCAATGTAAGAGAACTTGAAAACGTTATTCAGCGGCTGATAGTTATGAATGAGGGCGAATCCATCGAGGTCCCCGACCTCCCGTCCCTCATGCGTTTTTCCGCGCTCCGCGAAACCGGGCTTAGCAGAACCCTGGAGGAGGTTGAGGCCGAATATATCCGCAACGTTCTGGAAAGCGTCAACGGCAATAAAACTCGGGCCGCCGAAATCCTGGGAATAGACCGAAAAACTCTACGGGAAAAGCTCAAAAATCGCGAATCTTAAGATTTATTCAAATATTCAACCGGGGAAAAATTCCCCGACGGTTCAATATCCCCCGCCTTAAATATATGTAAATGTCGATCCAATATCATCATTATAATATCCGTAATCTATTGCTATATATTTAATTATAATAAGGGGACACAGCTCCCTATTCTCCTATCTATCTAAAAAACCAGTGGCATGGCAATTGCTTTATACCGGTTATGGAATTAGATGGTTTGGTTTTCCTCGATGGCAAGGAGATTACGGATTAAAGGCGACGTAAGGAGGAAATAACGTGGCAGATACTTTTAAATCTGGCCGACTGCGTTTCAGCAGTAAGGAGGAAAATATCATGGCGAATATTATCGAATACAACGACCTTTGCAGTACATGCAACTATGGTCCCGATTGCGTTAGACGCAAACATCACGGCAAACCGGTGCTGTATTGCGAGGAGTTCGACGATTATCAGCCCTCCCCTGAAAAATCCCATAGGGGATTCGCGGATTATGACCCCGGCGAAAAGCTGGAAACGTCAAAGCTGGCGACATCGCGCAGCATGGGATTATGTGCGTTCTGTGAAAACCAGGATATTTGCACTATTCCTAAAAAAGAGGGCGGAGTCTGGCATTGTGAGGAATATCGGTAAAAATTTCCCGCTGATTGGAAATTAGGACGGTTTTTTTAATTCTGAAAGGATTGATATGAATCCCGTTAACAGTGATGGTGGTTCGAAGAAACTCACGGAAGAGCGTGACAGCTTGATTGCCATCCTTGAAAATATTCAGGCCAAGTATGGTTATTTGCCTGAAAATGCATTAAGAGAGGTTGCCGCGGAAACCGGCAGGTCCCTGGTGGATATTTATGGCGTGGCTACATTTTACCGGGCCTTCAGCCTTACGCCGAGAGGCCGGCATCTGGTATCGGCATGTCTGGGCACTGCCTGTCACGTACGCGGCGGTCCGGTTATCGCCAAGGAAATCGGCAAACAGCTCGGCATAAAACCGGGACAGACCACCTCGGATAATGAATTCACCTTTGAAACCGTGAACTGTCTTGGAGCATGCGCCCTGGGGCCGGTAGCCGTTGTGGATGGCCACTATTTCCCCAATATGAAAACCTCGATGGTTAAACAGATCCTGGAAAAATCAAAACTGGGTTTTGAAGCGATTGAAATTGACACCGATCAACGTGTTTTCCCGGTGGAAGTTAGTTGTTCCAAATGCAACCACAGCCTGATGGATTCCGGTCATCTTATCGACGGACATCCTTCAATTCGCATAACCATATCTTTCGGCAATGTTCATGGCTGGCTTGCTTTGTCGAGCCTTTATGGCAGCTATAACGTTTCATCGGACTACGAAATTCCTCCCGACACAATTGTTAATATTTTCTGTCCGCATTGCCATGCCGAGCTTTTGGGAGCTTCAAAATGCGGAGAGTGCGGCGCTCCCATGGTACCGATGATCGTCAGGGGGGGAGGGGTAGTACAAATTTGTTCTCGGCGGGGCTGCAAAGGTCACATGTTGGACCTCGACGGCGTAAATGTTTAATTGGTAAGTTAAATGAAGTTGACAATGGGATAGAATTATGCAAAGTGTAAAATCGGTAGAGGAATTTTTAGAGCTTCGTAAAAGAATCATCACTGATCGAGATTTAAAAATTCCTACTATCGTAATATCGGCGGGTACCTGCGGACAGGCAAGCGGCGCCAACGATCTTATTCGGGTGGCGAAGCGTGAACTTCTCTTCAAAAGTCTGACCGAGAGAATTCATCTCCGTATTACAGGATGCCATGGTTTTTGTGAAATCGAACCGTCTGTGCTGATCGAACCAAACGGAACGATTTATCCGAAAGTCGGGATAAATGAGATGGTTCGTATAATTGAAGGCATAGACCAGGGAAGAGTAGTAGAGGATCTTCTATATACAAATCCGGCTACCGGACAGAAGATCGAGAAACAGGCGGATTTACCATTTTATAAGAGACAAACCCGGACCATACTGTCTCAGAATGAAAAAATCGATCCTATTCGGACTTATAACTACATAGAAAATAATGGCTACGTAGCACTGGTAAAGGTCCTGCAGAAGAGCGATTCCAAATGGATAATTGAAGAAATTAAGGCCTCCGGCCTTCGGGGCCGCGGTGGAGCGGGATTTCCCACCGGTCTAAAATGGGAATTTCTGGCCAATCAACGAGACAGCGACGAGAAGTATCTTGTATGTAACGCCGATGAGGGCGATCCGGGAGCATATATGGATCGCAGCGTACTCGAAGGTAACCCTCACAGTGTTATCGAAGGGATGATAATCGGCGCTTATGCCACCGGAGCGACAAAAGGAATTATATACGTTCGTAACGAATACCCGTTAGCGATCAAGCATCTGGTAATAGCTTTACGGCAGGCCCGCGAGTTGGGGGTCCTGGGCGATAATATTCTTGGAAGCGGATTTTCATTTGATATCGAACTGGTAAGGGGCGCGGGCGCCTTCGTTTGCGGTGAAGAAACCGCCCTCATAAGATCTATCGAAGGAAAAATGGGCGAACCGCGTCAACGGCCCCCTTTCCCCGTTCAAAAAGGAATAAACGGCAACCCGACCGCAATAAACAATGTCGAGTCCTGGGCTAATATTTCGGTCATAATAAGGGATACCGCTCGCAAATATTCAAAAATCGGAACCAAAGGCAACTCGGGCACGAAAATATTCTCCCTGGTAGGTAAGATCAAAAACACCGGCTTGGTGGAGGTTCCCCTTGGAATTAAAATCAACGAGGTCGTTTACGATATCGGAGGCGGCCCGGCGGGCGACGCCAAAATTAAGGCGGTACAGACCGGGGGACCGTCCGGCGGTTGTATTCCCGCCAGCATGTTCGATTTATCCATCGATTATGACAGCCTGACCAAAGCCGGATCCATAATGGGTTCGGGCGGTATGATCGTTATGGATGAAAATACCTGCATGGTCGACGTTGCCAGATATTTTATGAATTTTCTCAAAGACGAATCCTGCGGAAAATGTTTCACCTGCCGCAAAGGCACTCAGCGAATGTATGAGATTCTGGATGATATCACCAAGGGTAACGCCAGGCTGGAAGACCTGGACCTTCTGGAGGAACTCGCTCTGGTCGTTAAGGATACCACCATGTGCGGTCTGGGTCAATCGGCGCCTAATCCGGTTCTAAGCACATTACGTTATTTCCGCCACGAATATGTCAGGCATATCGTTGATAAACGATGTGACGCTTTTGTATGCAAAGATCTGGTGGGAGCGCCCTGCCAATCGGCCTGTCCCGTGGGAACCGAACCCTGGAGATACATTGCCCACCTGGCCCGCGGCGAGTATGAAGAAGCTTATCGCGTTATCAGGGAAACCAATCCCTTCCCGTCGATCTGCGCCCGGGTATGCGATCACAATTGTGAAAGCCGATGCAAGCTGGGTACCACCGGGAGCAAGCCTGTGGCGGTAAGGGCTTTGAAACGATTTATCGCCGATAGGGTTGATCCGGCAAGTTATCGTCCGGTCAGGCAGCCGATCCCTGAAAACGCCTCCAAAAAAGTGGCCATAGTAGGTTCCGGCCCGGCGGGGCTTACGACCGCTCACTATCTTTCTCTGAAAGGATATAAAGTAACGATTTTCGAGGCGGACAAGGAGCCGGGGGGAATGATGCTGGCCGGAATTCCGGAATATCGCCTGCCCAGAAACGTTCTTCGCAAAGAAATCGAATGCCTGTTGGACGAAAACATAAAAGTAAAATGCAATACCACGTTGGGCAAGGATTTTACCGTTGACGACCTTTTCAAAGACAGCTTCGGCGCGGTTTTCCTGGCCCTTGGCGCCCATCACAGCAAAAGCATGGGTATTGAAGGTGAAAACGCGGATGGTATTTATCCTTCGATAAATTTCTTAAGGGAATTTAATTTCGGAGGTCGAAACCTCGCGAAAGGGCACGTGGGCATAATCGGCGGAGGTAATTCCGCTATCGATGCCGCCCGTGTCGCTTTAAGGCAATCCGACGTGGAAGGCGTTACGATCTTCTATCGCCGGTCGCGGAAGGAAATGCCGGCTTTTCAGATGGAAATTGATGCGGCGCTGGAGGAGGGAGTAAATCTGCAAACCCTCGTTTCACCCACCGGAATAATAGTTGAAAATGGCCGTTTGTCAAAGGTTGAGTTTATCCGTAACGAGCTCGGCAAACCGGACGCCAGCGGGCGCCGCAGCTTCAGGGAAATACCGGGCTCCAAATTCAGCGCCCCGCTGGATACCCTGATAGTCGCCATCGGCGAGCAGATGTATCCATACGCTCTTGACGGTTCGTCCGGAATCGAGACCGTCAGAGGCGGCGCCATAGTTATCGATGAGAATAATCTTTCAACCAAACGTGAAGGCGTGTTCGCCGGCGGCGATGTTGTTACCGGTCCCAACAGCGTTATCAATGCTATCGCGACCGGTAAAAAGACGGCTCACATGATCGATTGCTATCTAAATGACAAGCCGATGATTATGCCGGCGGAGAAAAGGTTGCCGAAAGTCTACGTGGAACCCGTTGCCGTCTCCCCGGAAGATCAGGGAACGGCTGAGAGAATTGAGCCGCCCACCCTGCCAGCCGAAGAGCGAAAACGCACGTTTGCCGAGATTGAATTATGTTATTCCGTCGAGGACGCCCGTTGTGAAGCCAGGCGATGCTTGAGGTGCGATCTGGAATTCACACAACCGGAAATCGAAGAAGATGACTACGTTAAAGTAGGAGAAAATAAAGCATGATCAATTTGCATATTAACGGTCTTCGGGTATCGGTCGAGAAAGGCACAACCATCCTCGAGGCGGCGAAATTTCTGGGATTCCCCATCCCTACTCTCTGCCACATGGAGGGTCTTTCACCCTACGGCGCCTGCAGGCTTTGCGTTGTGGAAATCGGAGAAGGGCCGAGAGCCAAATTGGTAACGTCATGCACTTACCCGGTGGAGGAGGGCTTGAAAGTTCGGACCGCTTCATCCAGGGTCGTGAAAGCGAGAAAAATGGTTCTGGAGCTTCTGCTGGCCTCATGTCCGCAATCGAAAGTTATCCAGGATCTGGCTTCGGCTCATCAGATTTCCCAACAGCGCTTCAAGCAGGAATATGAAGACTGTATCCTCTGCGGATTGTGTGTTCGCATGTGTGAGGAGCAGATGATGGCAAAAGCCATAGGCTTTCGGGGAAGAGGCGAAAAACGCAGCATCGGCACTCCTTTCGATATCAAGTCGGAAGTCTGCCGGCTTTGCGGAGGATGCATCTACGTTTGCCCGGCCTGTCAACTCAGATGCACCTACAATCAGCCGGAAAAAGCGATATGCGGCGGATGCGCAAACCTGAGCCCGCCCTGCGTTGAAAAGGAAAAATTCGACGATATGATGTGTTATATGGATCCCTGTGTAGCTTGTGAGATAAAGAAAGACTGACAATAAAACGGAGGAAAAATACAATGCCAACCACGTTTTCAAGAATAAACTCTTCGGCAGCGACCCTGACGAAAAATAGAACTGAAGGTTCCATAACTCCCGGTTCGGGGATGTGCGTAACCTGCGTTGACGGTTGTATCGGAATGTGCGAAATCGGGAAATCGGCATACCGGGGCCACGAGGTGATATATCCTCAGCCCTTCGGGGTAATCACCACAGCCGCCGAGAAAACCTATCCCGTAGATTATTCGCATTTCAATATCATGGGCACCGCCGTTGGCGCCCACGGTATCGAGGCCGACAGCGATAAAGCCATATTCCCCGCGGTAAATCTTGAAGTTCATTTCGGGCATGACAAAGGATTAAAATTCCGTTATCCCTGGATAATCCCGGGAATAGGCTCGACCGATATCGCCAAGAACAACTGGGAGGGTCTGGCTATCGGCTCCGCTCTCGCCGGTACAGGCCTCACCATAGGCGAAAACGTGGCCGGCATGGATATGGAATCGGTCATCAAAGACGGCAAGGTCGTCGATACCGTGGATCTTAAACGCCGTATCAAACTTTACCAGGATCATCAGATAGATGGCTATGGCGCGATCATAGTACAGGCCAACGTAGAGGATACACGCCTGGGTGTACAGGAGTACGCTATTAACGAGTTGGGAGTCCAGGTTGTTGAGCTCAAATGGGGACAGGGCGCGAAAAATATCGGCGGCGAGGTAAAAATCCGCAATCTCAAAAAGGCACAGATGCTTTATGAACGCGGTTATGTGGTGCTGCCTAATCCGACTGATCCAAACGTAATCAAATCGTTTGAACGCGGAGCTTTCAAAGAGTTCGAAAGACATTCCAGAGTCGGCATGGTTTCAGAAGAATCGTTCGCCGCCAGAGTGGAGGAGTTGCGTAAGGCCGGAGCGAAATATGTGACTCTTAAAACCGGGGCCTACAGATCCGCCGATCTTGCCCGGGCGGTGAAATTCTCGTCGAAGTATAAAATCGATCTTCTCACCGTGGACGGCGCCGGAGGCGGAACCGGCATGAGCCCCTGGAGAATGATGAACGAGTGGGGAATGCCCCCGGTCGAACTTCACTCCCTGCTTTATCAGTATGCAAAATCTCTTGCAGATAAGGGAGAATATGTTCCTGCTCTGGCGCTTGCCGGCGGATTTACGTTCGAGGATCAGATATTCAAAGGTCTGGCTATCGGGGCTCCCTTTGTAAAACTGGTCGGTATGGCCAGAAGTCCCATCGCCGCGGCAATGGTTGGTAAGACTATCGGACGTACCATCGAAGAGCATCAACTTCCGGTATACGTGGAGAGGTTCGGCAACACCAAAGACGAGATATTCGTGACCTCCGGGGAACTACGCAAGGAATTGGGCGATGATGAATTCGAGAAATTGCCCACCGGCGCCATCGGGCTCTATACCTACTATGAGCGCCTGGCCCAGGGTCTGCGTCAGCTTATGTGCGGCAGCAGGAAATTTACGCTGGAACACATAACCCGAGACGATATAGCTTCCCTGACTCGCGAGGCGTCAGAGATCAGCGGAATTCCGCATGTAATGGATATTGACAAACAGGAGGTTGAGGAAATCCTCAAAAATTAGAAGAATATTTTTTAATAAAAATTAATCGATATGCCGGGTGACCCGGATTCTCCTTGCCTAGGGACATAAATCCGAAGTTTCAGATTTCACAAATCAACCCGGCATTTCGATTTTTTTAAAGCCCCGTCGGCGATATTGATGGGGCTTTCTTATTGAAAATAGTCGTTATAATTCATAAATCCTGTTTATGCTCAGGATAAAACCGACACCATAACAATAGAATTCCTCCATGAAAAAATATGAAACCATTATTCCTATTTATCAAACCGGAGAGGCAGGGATTCGAAAGACGCTATTTTCTTAAATTTTTGATAGCTAGCAAATTAGGATTAAGATATTAATTATTAAAGAGTTAGTTAAATCAAGTTCGGTTAAGTTCCATGAAGTTAGATCAAGTTTCTTGAAGTTCGCAGTTAGAAAATTGTTAGAAAATTCTGAAGTGATTTAATAATTTTCTATTCAAACTGGGATGAGTTGGAATCAAAATCGGTTATCGAATCAGCGACATATTCAAAGAGTGATCGGTATGATTTCCATAGACTCTGCAAAAATATATTCCGCTTGAAACGGCCTTGCCACGATCGTTCAATCCATTCCATACCAAGAAATGTTTTCCAGCTTCAAAATGCCCTTCGGCTAATTTTTTCATCTGTTGGCCCAGAATATTGTAGATATTTATAGTAATATTATCAGTTTGCAGTAGATTGAAATATAGAGTCGTTGTCGTATTAAAGGGATTAGGATAATTGTTTGCGTAAGGCAAATCATGCGCTTTACTTGGAAAATTGCATACTTCAGTCAATGTGTTAGTAATTGTCCACACAGATTGAATATCAGGAGCCAAAAAAATCCTATTTGTGTCTATTGGATCAAGAATAGTAATAGCGTTCGAGTAATTCGTATTCAATCCTTCATTATATGGTTCCCAATAGTCGCCCCCATTATGGGAAATGAAGATGCCATGCCCACGTGAGTTTACAAAAATATTCTCTGGATTAATGGGATTAATTGCCAATCCGGATGTCACGAAGAATTCGGGATCCCTGGGCAAATTATTGGAAATATCATTCCAGTTTTGACCGAGATCAGTGGATTTAAATACTCCGGTATAGTTCCGGGCGATATAAATCTGGTCATCGAATTGAGGATTAAAGGCTACACTATTAATCAAATTACTACCGGGTGGCGATTGCAGATTGATCCATGAGTTTCCACCGTCGATTGAATAAAAAATCTGACTGTAACTCGTAACTATGATTTTATAGGGATCGATTTTGCTTATTTCAATCTGATAGTATTGTTCATTGCTTGGAAGTCCGCCCTGACAAATATCCCAATTCTCACCAAGATCATCAGAATAATATAGTCCCAAAGCAGCCAGAAAAACACGACGGGCACCGTTACCGAAGTCAGAGATATTAAGTTTGGATAAAAGACGAGCAGATGAAAGGCCATTAGAAAAATCACGCCAATTCTCCCCGCCATCCGATGAACGAAAAATCCCTCCTATATAGGGATAAGGTGATCCAAAATCCATATAGCTGACAAAGATGTAATTGGGATCATAAGGATCTACGGCTACACCATAATTATGAACATCTGGTGCAGTATATGGAATTTCTATTCCTCGCCAGCTTAACGCACCGTCTAAGGATCTGAATAGACCATTCATTCCGGCAACGTAGACCGAATCAGAATCTCGAGGATTAAAGGATAAATCTTTTATTTCCGCATTATTAATGTTTTGCCCAATATTCTCCCAATTTTCCCCACCATCTGTCGATTTAAAAACGCCGTAATAGAGAGTACCGAGATAAAGGTGCCCCGAAATAGAATCAACCTCCAAACACCAGGCCGTACTCGCGTTAGATCCATTGTTTATTTCAAACCAATTTGAACCACCATCCGTACTCCTTAATACTCCATTGGCTTCTGTGCATATATAGACTGTATTGTGATCCAATGGTGAGATTGTAATTGACCAAATATGTGGTTTTTCTAAATTCGGCGGAGTAATATCAAACCAATAGTTTCCACAGTCAGTAGTCTTCTCAAGACATATCTCATGCTGATATAGATGGCCAATTCCACCTAGATACTGTATATCGCTATTCACTGGATCAATTTGAAAGTCCATTGCCCATAAATTAGAATCCAGATTATTATGGTATGAATACCAGGTTTCGCCAAGATCCTCGCTTCTAAAAACTGACAAACCTTGCGGCGCAGAATGAGAGGCAGCATATATAGTGTCGGGCCTAAGAGGATCTGTTTTTATGGAGACCAAGGATACCCAAGGCAGATCGAGATCATACCATGTTGTTCCCCCATCGGTTGACTTGACGTTGGTGGATGAACCACCGGCGAAAATTATATTATGGTAAATGGGGTGAATTTCAATGTCTTTGAAAATATTATACCAGTATCCAGGGGGCCTCAATAATTGCCAATTGAGTCCGGCATCAAAACTCCTATACATACCATTTGCAGTTCCTGCAAAAAGAGTGTCTGGACAGTTTGGATGAATTACTATATCACGCAATATATTATCTAATACGGGATCTTCCAACATCGTCCAACTACTACCTCCGTTAGATGACCTATAAATTCCATTGCCGATAGTTCCAATATAGATAATTTGATTATTAATTGGATGGATTGTTATGCAATAAATCCTACCACCTGTTGGGCCATTTGAAGACCATGTATTCTCGTCAGCCACAGACTCTAAAGGACTTCCAGCTAGCAGAAAGGGCAATGCTATTAAAAATATCGTCATACTTTTCATGGCGTTTGTTCCAGGCCCTTCTTCCAATATCGGAAGAAGGGCCAGGCCATATTAATCGGGTTTAATCAGGATCATCTGCGAAATATTCGGCTGTCAAGACGTTTGTTGAGAATCCGCCCATGCCTGTAGTACCATCCATTACAATTCTATGATTCGTTAATGTGGTACAGTGATTCCATTCAATTACATTGTCCGCGCATGGGGGATTCGGGCATAAGGTACTGGCAATGTATACATCGGAAAATGGCGTGTTTTCAACTTCAACAGAGATCATAGTATATGTTCCGCCGCTATCAGGAACAGCATATTTAAAAGTAGTTTTGAGTTCTGAGTTACAGGCCGTATATTGAGCGGTTTGTCCCGGCGCACTTATGGATTCTTTGGATTTGCATTGTGCCATCGCAGAACCTGTAAACAATACTACAAGCAGAGATATTAGAACGAAAATGCCTAATTTCGTTTTCATCGTAAAATCTCCTTGACTTTTTAATAATTTAAACGATTTTTAGGGCAACACAACATTTTTCTTTGGGGCGTTCCAATAAATCTAAAGCCTGTGAGGTTTTAAGGTGAAGATTCGGAAACGCCCCTTAATTTACCGCCTTTCGAGTTGAATTATTATCATCCCCAAAATCCCGTTTTGTTTTCAATCCTTCGCTTCCTTGAAAAAGGTTAAATTTAATCGTACGCTTCCATTTCAAGCGCATAAGATTGACCAAAACATCAACTCTCATTAAGAGCAATTCAACTGTAATTCACTTAGTCATTCTATGGGGCCTTGCGTGCTTGATCGAAAGATAGAGAATTAAATCAATTTGTCAATAAAAATCAGATTCTTTAGGCTTCCATTATTAATTTTGTTTATCCTGAAAAATAATAATAGACCAACTTTATCCATAAATATACCAATTTCAAATTAATATATGAATTTTTAGAAAGGTCGTCGGAGCGAACAGTTGCTTCTACATTGGCGGACAATCCTCGCATGGAATTGGTGCCGGTCCTCCATTAAAGTAAGCCACCAGGTAAGTGATATCTAAACCGTTAAGGGAACAGCTATTATTTACATCTCCTGAAACAAACCATACATCTCCCGAGTCGCATTCACATTCATAAGGAGGCTCAGGACCACCGCCCAAGTAGGCCGCGCCGTAAATGACATCTAGGCCATTCAGGTTGCCGCTGCCATTGATATCGCCACAACTCCGTTCTCCTGGTATCTCTTCCAGATCTTATGCCCTGTAACTCGCGATATCCCGAACTCACGGCACAATGGGGCCATCTTCTCCCCTGACAATAACCGTCCCAGGAATTTCATCCGTTCGTCCATGACACTGGTCTCCTTCCATGGCATACAATACCTCCTTCAAGGTGATTATACGCCAATGTGTAAACCATCTGCCCGGAATGAACTGTAAAGGATGTGACCGGAATATACCATCAAACCGGAGAGGCAGGGATTCTCCGACACCCATTTTTGCCAAGTTGCTGATATGGGGCAAATTACGAGATAAATACTATAATTTGTAATGAGTTAGATTTTTTATCTGTTTGTGTCTGTTTTTATCTGTTTTTGTCTATTTTGGCGACCGATGGACACAATATGGACACAGGCCGGATTGAGATTATCTCATTTCGCCTTTATTTCCATTGTTTAAAACCCCCCATACCATGCACCGCAGATCGCCTAATGGAACCTGAGCGTAGCCTTGAAATTGATTTTCGATAGACATAGGTTGCTTCAATTCATGTCGGAAGGTTGTTTTCTATTTTTATGAAATAACTCCATTCGACATTCTATCTACATTGTTTTAAGTCAATTGTAAGGGCACCCTTACTAAAAGTAAGGATGCCACTTAAAAGTTGGAATTAGTTGTCTTTATAAAATATTATCCTCAGATTTGCCAATTCATTGGGATTTAATGGAATAACAGCAAATCGCGCGTTTGAATCTATAGGGGCTTTTATGGCGATCCCATTATTGGGGCGGGATTCATCAAACCATCTTCGGACTATATCCGTAATCTCGATTTTAGGCGTAACTCCGGATGCAATATTAATGCCATGAAAAGTTATTGAGCTGTCTTCGAGATTTCCTCCGAGCTCCAGCCACGCGTTATTCCATTGTACGGTATCGGGATTCCAAGGAATTCTGACTGGAATAACCGCAACCTCAAATGTAGTATCAGTATTTGCTACAGGTGTTACATTGGCAATAATCTCTGCATGAAGTATTTTTTTATTAGAGAGGGAATCGGGCAAAGGAATGTTTACCAATACCGTTTTGCTAAGCGGATTACCCGGCGGTGATATGACAGCAAACTCTGTAATCGGTATGGAAATTTCTGCTATTTCTGATGCAAGCGTATAGATAGGGAATATAACTAAGGCAACCGCTAAAAGAAAAATTAAAGTCTTCATAATATCACCATACCTTTCTTTACTTGATTAAAGTCATCTTCTTTGAATCTGAATATTCATCCGATATGAACGTGTAGAAATAAATTCCACTTCCTACCGCGTTTCCTTTTGCATCGCGCCCATCCCAGACAATAGAGTGAGTGCCGGATTCAAATGCCGCATCCGTTAAGATCCTTACTTTTTGCCCAAGTAGGTTGAATATTTCAATATGAACATTTTGGTGTTTAGGTAAATCAAAAGTGATTATAGTATTGGGATTGAAGGGATTAGGATAATTGACATGAAGCTTGAATTCCTCCGGCAAGGTAGCTATGTCCGGTTCAGGCTTAGCCTGGTAGTAAGGATCAGTGCCGAGTGGATTACTTGCATTCCAATCGCCGTATAGTACAGGTATACCGGTAGAATTCCAATAATTGCCAACCGCCTGGACAGTACTAACTGCGGTATTGTAGCCATCGTATTGGTAGCCCCAAATCGTATTATTCCCATATGATTCAATATTCCCGACATCAGGATTTGCGGTTAGGTATACCCTTATGCCGTAATAACGATTTCTCTTGATAGCGTTTTCGCGAATTTTCGCGCCGCCACTACCAACGCTAATACCCCATTTTTCATTGTCGCTAAATTCGTTGAATTCCTCGCTGGCGTATGATCCTCCTAATATGGGTGTATCGTGACTGAGAACAAGCCCCGAAAAACGATGATTGTTGAATCTGTTTCCCTTGACAACAACCGCAGGATCATCGGGGCAGTAATACATTTGAAGACCGTAATTAAATTGAACGCAATTATTATTTTTTATTATTGGTTTAGGAGTATCGCTAACCCCATATCGCGTAACCGTGATTCCAACCTGAGACGCAATATTGCCAGTTAAAGCATTCGTCTGTATTTCCGGAGAACCATTTCCTTGATAGCGAATTCCAAAGCCGGAACCCGAGATGCTATTACTGGTTATCGTGGGATTCCCATTTATAACGTCAATAGCTCTCGAACCACAGTTTTGAAAAGAACATGCTTCTATTCTCACGTCGCTGACGTCTGTGCATTGGATGCCGTATAAATTCCAATCATTTATAAAGGAGTGCGTTATTCTAACACTCGAGGAATTATTGGCGATAACTCCATTTGATGCATATTCCAGATCGCAGTAAGTCATATCTAGAGAGCCGCCGGATTCGACTCTGATTCCCTCCCAATCGCCCGCCTGTGGCTCCTGCGAAACAGATGTTAAAAGTACGTGGTGAGAATAATCGCCTTCGATAATCAGATCGCCGGAAACGTTTAACTCCGCGCCTTCGCCTATTCTGATTGTAGTACCCGGTTTAATGATAAGATATCTGCCAGCAGGAATACCAAAACGATGATAAAACGCAATATCGCCCCGCCAGGTTAAATCTAATTCAAGTTCTCCAGAACCAATTATTTGATAAGGGATATAATTATGTTTCGTGACAGTAATGTTAGTTTCCTCGGTTGCATCAAATTCGGCTTGGGCGTATCCATTGGCATCCGTATCAATAACATGCCAGTTAAACGGATCCCGAGAAAAAAAACAGACGGAAGCATTTTCAATAGGATTACCGGAAGAAGTTACATAAACGGCATCATTTTCATAATCTACGTTAACCTCGAAATGCTGCGGGATATCCGACCATATTAATTGCTCCGGCGAACCTATTAAAGTCCAGTTTTTTACATAATCTAGATCATGGTTATTAAAGTTCATATCGGCCATAGCAGGACCGATTTTATTGTGAGCGTCAGGATCATCTGCAAATAATGATATTAGAAAATGGTTTTTTACTAAAGATGATCCCCAAGGACGGCCATATCTCGAGGTACCAATAAATCCTACTCCGCCATTTTCGGTAAAAATGTATTCCGCGCCCAGTCCATGACCACCGACATCCCGATTCCAATAATGACCACAATCGAAACCCGCATTCTCACAATCTATAGAAAATACAAAACCGGGTTTATTTACATTTGTCAAATCGCTCATATGACAGTACTGATCCGCTGGTAAACATTCCCATTCATCGGGATTTCGAAGGGTGCTCAATGGAATACGATTGTGAGTGGAACCTCCTGTCCTAACTCGGGCTCTATTAAAAGTCCCGTGATGATGCCAATTAACAAAGGCCGGCCATTCGCTCATCCGATCAATAACCTGATTGGCAGTCGGTTCTATCGGGTTAGGTTCGGGATTGCCTGGGGTGCCTTGAGGCAGCTCCAATTGAAAGTATTGCGAAAAATTCGCAGGAAAATAAGGAATATTATTCAGATGTTCATTCCAATCAGAACACTGGTCCGCAAGGGTATAATACGCATGGAGAAGATAATCATAGTCGCCATTGCCGGGATTCTGTTCATAGTTAAAGAGCTTCTGAATCCACAATTCAATATCCGAACCAGTTATCGCAGGTATTCGACCGACAAATAGTTCTGCACAGAAATCGGCGTAATCCAAATCCCCTTCTTCTTCACCGACAATTAAATTGGCATTATAATCCCAATTAGTGGAAAGTTCAGAATAATAAAATTCAGAAAGGACTATATCATGCCTATCTGGAGCATCAGCACAATCTACATCATGATCATTTTGATCGGGACTAACATACCTGGCAGGAATTGCACAATAACACGGATAATCAGGATAATCATCGTAAACACTGGCATAACGGTATTTTAAGCTTGAGCCTCCCAGAATTACCCAAACTGTTCCACGCTCCCATGCATATTTCAGGTAACCCCGTAATAAGTCAGCGTCATCATCAATAATTGGATTATCGTCAAGACTGTATTCTACAATGGTTTCCATTGTCAAAAGCCCGGCTCTTTTCCCCTTACGATTTAGCCACTCCAAGTACGGCTCCCAATATGGTCTAAATATCTCCCTTGTTACAATTAAGAACTGATAAACCGGGTGTTCTGGAATATTATCAAAAATCGAGCTATCAGAAAGTGCTGGCTTATAGCCAAACTGCTGAATATCCTCAGGATTTTCAACGGCATTAAAGAGTATCTGATCGTAAACGTCTTGATCTTTCCTCATTCTAACTTCGCAAAAAATGGGCTCGCTTTCAGAGGAACCCCCGATATTCAAAGTAAAGCTTATAGAAGAATAAAAGAAGAGTGACTGATCTTTTCCAATGTAAAACACCGGATAAATGCTAACAGTCGCAATATGATTAGCGCCGTCAAAATATCCTAATCCCGTTAGCTCGACAATTACGCTCGGATAGGGATCCTCGCTCTCATAAAATTCAGGGTCCGGGTCTACCCAGGCGATAGATTCTTCAGGACAGCAGGTGTAATAATATTCATCCTGTTGGACAGGAAAAAGCAAAAGGTCTTTTGACAGTAAGTCTACTTCAGTATCATTGATTTCTATTGACTCCACCGTTTGATCAACAGGAATAATGAAGTTCAATGTTTTTACTAGTGTCTGAGGGGCTCCCATTTCACCATACATATCACATTCGGGATGCTGAATCATGGTATATTCTCCCTCATTAATCAGCGAAAAATCCGTAAAGCTGAATTCAACTGTATGGTCTATGGCAAATGCTCCGCTGTAGCCGAAAATATAAACAAATACACAGATAACAAAGATATTAGCTTTCATTTTTTATCTCCCCCTTGAGAGTATTATTTTATTAATGTTACTTTTGTTGATAAAATGCTATCACCAGCAACCAATTTCAATATATAGATGCCTGAAGATATTTTTCCTCTTGAAATATCTGTGGCATCCCAAGTTGTCACATAAAGTCCCTCCTTTTCTTTTATTGTATATTGTCTTTTTACAAATTCACCTAAAATATTGAAAACGTCTATATGGGGCGCTTTTTCTGTTCTTTGCTGCGTGTAATAAAATATTGTCGTCGCAGCATTAAAGGGATTTGGATAACAGAAAAGGAGATCGAAATTCGTAGGATTTTCCAAAAATTGGCTCTTATCTTCTATTGCGGTCTGAATCCCCGAATAGATATTAACTAATTCCAGGGGATTATCAGCCAATGCAATTTCCTCACCATCACTGCCATCTATATCACCGACGTTATATGGGCCACGGCCATGCTGGAATCCGTAATAATAAAATTCATAATTGGTCGTATCAAGTGGCACGCCGGTATTGTAAAAGAACAGCCTTCTGTTCCCTATGTCATCCATTACAAATTTCCTCTCACCAGAAGGCAGCGTAAAAACAGAAGGCGTAATAAAAACCAAATTCGTGGGTATTCCATAATCGGGAAACGTATTAAAGGGATCACCTCCAAGGCAGAGAAAATGCCCTCCAGGCGGATTATAGGCAGTTATAATAAAATCATCGACCCCATCGTCGGAAATATCATCCTCTAAGTAAAAATTCGTATCGACAATCTCTGCATAAGGTAGAGTATCAACTGGATTATCTCCAAAAAAGAGCATGGTACCGCTGATGTTATTGATACTATCATGAAATTTCCAAGAAAAATCTTCATAACCATCATCATTAATATCACGGCCGCCTTGAAAATTATTTAATGTCATCGCCAAGTTAGAATAATCTAGTCTCCAATCATATTGCCCGTTCGCTGGATCCGATCCCAGAAATATATATACCTTCTGGCCAGAAAAAAGATCGCAGGTTGGCGCCAGCAGATCACCATATAAATCACCATTGAAATTACCATTCACTAAGATGGCGCCAAATACATCCCAGTTCTCCTCTCCGGCGATAAATATGTCAACCGTAGTATCGGGGTTTGGTGATCCAAAATAGAAATAGACGGCGCCGTTTAACAATAAATTATAGCAAAGATTGGTAGATCCTACCGCAAAATCATCATAGCCGTCACCATTATAATCACCCAGACCCGTTATACTCGAACCATAACCGGTATAGGAATCCTCTGGCGCGCTACAGATAATAGTATCCTGGGGCAGGCCTTGAAAGATGAGATCAGCCTGGTCATCGAAAGCGGGGCCGCCGTAATATAAGAATACTGCCGAATATAAATTCGGATGTATGCCCCTAATTCCTAAAGCCAGATCGCCATACCCGTCCGCGTTAAAATCACCAACCGGCGCGATTGTTCTAATCTGTGTGCTGTCATTCGGGGCTTGTATCGTGTAACGAAGTTCCAATACATCGGCTCTAACATTCGAACTAAAGATCGAACCAAATGTTATTAACACGGCAAAAAACAAAAGTCGATAAAACCACGAAAATCTAATATTGCCAAAACATCTTTGTTGCCTTATGAATATCATAATCTATTCCGGCTTTCCCAATACCAAGCTACTTAATAGAAAATATACTCCATTATTTTAGTATGTCAATATATTTTTTGATTTTCTCCATAAGTATTTATAACAACTTATCTTTTAATAAATTGTTAATTGTGTTTTTGTTAATTCTATGGCTAATAAGCACATTCTTTCTATCATTCCCCCCTCCCCTACACCCCGAAATCCCCCATGTAACCGCAGGGCGGGCTTAGGATAGATCTCGGGTATATATCTCAACTCACCCCCGCCGGAGGGAACACGCCAGGGGGAGGATGGGGATTGGCAATAATGATATCCATTCGATTGAAACGATATGATGGTCTTTGCTTAAGGCAGTTTTTGGGCGATTTCGCGGATAGTATTATCCGGGTGATTTCGGAGTTTTTTCTTGTCATAGGTAATAAAATCGGGGTGGGTTGAAATTCGGTAATTCTTTGAACCGTCGCTTTGAATAAATCTCTGACCCTCTTTAACAAGAAGGCTCCCCTCTATTTTGGTTCTTAGATTGCCATAAACCTGGAATGAGTCTGGATTGGACACGATACGGTCTGAGCCCAACGTAAGCCTATCAATCCATCCCCCGTTTTTCTTCTTTAACTCCAAGACAAACCGCAAAAATAGCCTAAACAGCGAATCACCTATTTTTATTTCACTTCCATTAACAACCAGAAGATTGCTCCTTTTCATGGGGATTGTTCCAGGAATGCGAATTTTATCAAAGCAGAGGTATTCGAATTTCTCATAGTCCTTTTTCTGTTTTCCAGACAATTCGGCAAGAGGGAAACCAGTACCTGTTAATAACGTAGAAACACATTTTTTAATAGGCAATATAAATGATCGGGATTTGATCGAGGTTGCGAGAGATAGTTGAGCGATATTCTCATTAGCCAGCTGTTTTTTTAATATTATATCCGAAATATCGGATACGGGAGTCAATACGAGTAAGATATTGTCCTCTTTGCAAAGATTTTTTAACCCGGAGAGATTTATAATGCCGGTTTTCCTGGAATTTGGGACAAAGACAATTCCAACGCGATTTTCATTGTAATTCTTGTACCCCACGTAACAATATCCGCCTTTGATTCTATTCAAGCAGCCGTCAATCTTATTAGCAGATTGAATTTCAAATAAGAGTTTGTCAATGGAGACCTTATACCTGCTTAAGTCATCTTTTTCTAATGGTATTGGAGCCTCTTCGGGATGTTCCATACAAACAGCTTCATAGGCTCCATCGATTTTCATTACCGTCAATCCACAGCCATGCTGGCAACGCGGATATCTGAGCGTTTCCGTATTCTCTGTCGGCGGTTTATAGTAAACCAGAATCTTTTTATCGCTAAGGATTTTAAATTCTTCCTCAGATATGTATAGAAGCTCTTTTTTTGTAAACAGCGGATTGGAAGATTTCTCAATTTCCTCAAGTAAAAAACGAATCACACGAGTTTGACCCCGTTCTTTTTGAGATAATCAGCTATAATATCAGCATATTTTTTTCTAGTAAGATTGGTTATATTGGGAGGAGTGATTTCAAAAGTAACGTTTCTACCTTTTTTACCAACATTCAATCTAAATTTAAACTTGGCGTGAACAAGATCCCCGGATCTCAGGTTTAAACCTTCCAAATCATCCCGTAAAGTCTTAAGAACATCTGAAGAGGTTATTTCAACGACTGGATTTGTTTCGCCTCTAATAGCCAACTTAATTGATAATAGGGTTATTGAATCAATAGTCTCATCCCCAACATAGCTGAAAGATTCATCCTGGAAAGGCTTTAGCGTAAATGTCGCATCTCTATCTTCTCGTTCAGCTTGAGACACATCCTCGATTATTGATTCGGTGAATGCTTTAATGTAATTGTCTTTATCCCTTTGATAAGAGGTCTTGATTGAAAGAACTGAGGTCAGCTTATTGAATTGCAATATATCTTCATTTGCAGGTCGGAAAAAGACCGTTTCAATTTCCTCTCGATCACCCCAAATTACCAAAGACCTATTATAAGAACCGTGAATTACAACAATAACCGTCTGATCTGTCTCATCGTAATGCCGAATCCTGCATTGCCGGCCTTTACCCAGACCACGATAGAATTCGCTTATTTTTTCCCTGAATCTATCTATTCTCTCCTCAGTAACAGCGAAATTATCCGCAGATATATTGTGATGGCTCATTTTGCTGGTGGAGTTAAACAGGCAATAAAAGTCATATGCATGTTCGTAAGCGATATTGTGATATAGAAATATCCTCATAGCCAGTTCTTCTCTTTTTTCGTCTTCGCCAAATTCGATTTCGTAATACTTTAACGCCTTAATAAGAATGTTCATATTTTTTTCGCAGATGTCATTGATATGAGTGAAATCCTCAAGTATGCGGTTTTTCAAATCTTCCTGGATTGAATCCAAAAATCTATTAATGGATTCGTAATTTACTGATTCCAGAACAAATTCTTCTCTAATAGTCTTTTTGAAATACTCTTTCAATAAAGAATCCGGAACCGCATCAATAAATTTTTTTAAGTTAAGGCTTCTATGACGGGGCATACAATACCTTCCTCGACCTACAAAGAATATTTTTTGTCGGTCATTTCATTTTACCTTTCTAATATTAATAAAGCTATTTTATTTTAAGAGTTATTTGCTCCTTCTCTGGATCTAATTTGCTCATATACCTGCCTGAGCAAGTATTTCTCCACAATTTCGTGAAATTCCTTTTCGTTCAAATACTTCGCGGTAATCTCCTCGTTTTGTTCCATGCGGTCGATAAATAGTCCCTCAAGGGCCTTACTAAACACGTAACCGAAATTCTCCATCGTATTGGCCAAGGCAGCTTGGCGGAGTGTGTTATCAGCGATCGCGTCCTCCCTAATCGATTCGAAGAAAAGCTGATCGCCGGGCTTAAATTCCGTGCCAAACCGCTCATTCAAAATATCGATGAGCCTTGAGAGCTCTATTTCCTCGCCGTGTACGGCGCCGGTCCCAACGGATACAGGCCCGGATACCGGCTCCGGCTTTCCGGATTCCAAAATAATCGAACCTTCGCCGATCTTCTCAAGACGATAGAATTTAAGCGCCACGTCGTCATCGAAGCTGTAAACTGGCCCTCGGTCTTTTGGCAGTTTAGTGAGCAAGAATCTTACGTAGGAATATAGCTTTTCAAGGTCTGTATCCTGGAATGGGATAATTTGCGACATAAATGCATAGAGGTTACGATAGGCAACAAGGGTCTCGCGGAACTCCTCGCGGACGTCCTCTTCGAGCGCATTATATCTACTGACAGCAGGGTCGATACAAGTATTCATCCTCGAATGATCTGCCGGTGTCTGGTTCTGCTTTGGCTTGTAGAAAACCCTGCAAAACTCCTCGACCTCGGATTTGTGATAAACCTGTTGACCATCAAGCTTGGCTTGGATTTCATAGAGCTGTTGTATTTCGGCCCGTTCGCCGATAACAGACTGCTCAAAATAAGGTTGAAAGGCATTCTTAATTTCCTCTATATCGTTGACGAAATCCAATACAAAGGTATTTTCTTTCCCCGGATGAGTGCGATTTAAACGTGATAGCGTCTGTACAGCCTGGATGCCGGCTAGACGTTTGTCTACATACATCGTATGTAGCAGTGGCTGGTCAAATCCTGTCTGATATTTTTCAGCAACCAGTAAGACTTGATATTCATCAGTAGCGAATATTCCGGGTAGTTCCTTTTCTTTTATCCCTTTGTTCATGCCGACCTCGGTATACTCTACGCCTGGTAAGTCAGGATCTATGACAGTCCCTGAAAAGGCGACCAGCACCCTGATGCCCTTATAACCCTTTTCAGCAATGTAGGTATCAAAAGACTGCTTATACCTGATAGCATGCAGGCGGCTGGATGTAACGACCATTGCTTTGGCCTTGCCTCCGATTTTATGCATTGTGAAAAGCCTGAAATGCTCGACCATGACTTCAGTCTTCTGAGCAATGTTGTGAGGGTGAAGACTCATGAAACGAGCAAGCGCCCTGGCGGCCTTGCGTTTGTCGACCCTTGGGTCATCCTCGATGGACTTTATTAGGTTATAATAGGTTTTGTATGTGGTGTAGTGCCTTAACACATCGAGAATAAAACCTTCTTCAATGGCCTGACGCATGCTGTAGAGGTGGAAGGGCTCTGGTTTTCCGTCGAGGCCGGGCTGACCAAACACTTCCATGGTCTTATACTTAGGCGTGGCAGTAAAGGCGAAAAAACTGATGTTTGGCTGGCGGCCCCTTTTCAGCATTGTCCGAATAATTTCTTCCTCGAAATCGGGTAGACCCTCTTCCTCCGCCCGGGCCTTGGCCTCCTCTCTAATGGCCTCTCCAGCAAGGATGCCTTTAAGCTCAGTCGCGGTTTCGCCTCCTTGAGAACTATGAGCCTCGTCAATAATGACGGCATATTGGCGTTGTGGGAGATCGCCGATCTTTTCTGTTAAAAACGGAAACGTTTGCAGTGTCACAATTATGATGGGAGTACCATGCTCAAGAGAGTGAGCTAGATGAGTTGATTTACTCCCTTCACTGATTTTGGCTACAACGCCCTGTTTATGCTCAAATTGATAGATTGTATTCTGGAGTTGTTGATCGAGAACCACACGGTCGGTTACAACGATAACCGAGTCGTAGATCCTTTGATCCTGATAGTCGTGCAGGCTGGCAAGCCGATGAGCGAGCCAGGCAATAGAGTTGGACTTGCCGCTCCCCGCCGAGTGTTGGACAAGGTAATTCGTCCCGACGCCTTTGACCTTAGCGTGGGACACCATTTTTCTGACGCAATCAAGCTGATGATAGCGGGGGAAGATCATCGTCTCGCGCGTGACTTTTCTATCGCCAATCTCCTTTTCTTCGACTTGAAGATGAATGAAGCGTGCCAGGATATCGAGCAAGCTATGGCACTCAAGAATCACCTCCCAAAGATAAGAGGTCCTGTAACCGTTAGGATTCTCCGGATTACCAGCGCCCCCCAAGTTGCCTTTATTAAAGGGAAGGAATCGTGTATTATTTCCTGCGAGGCGCGTGGTCATAAAGATCTCGTCCGTGTCGACTGCGAAGTGAACAAGGGCACGCTTCTTGAACTGGAAAATGAGGTCGGCTGGATTGCGGTCGTACTTGTATTGGTGGACGGCGTTTCGCCAGGTCTGGCCGGTCATGGGATTCTTGAGCTCGACTGTCGCGACGGGGATACCGTTCAAAGCCAGCACGACATCAAGGGTATTACCATGCCGGTTGGAATAGCGGAGTTGACGGGTAATTGTAAGCCGGTTGGTGTCATAGAGTCTTTGCGTTTCAGGATTCATGCTGCTTGCCGGGGCAAAATAGGCGACGCGGAATAGCTTGCCGAAGCATTTAAAACCATGGCGAAGAACGGATAGACACCCTTGATATTCTGAATCGAGGGCTTTACAGAGGTCGTCAAGAAGAACCTCCTCGGCCTTGTCTTTTTGAATGTTCTTGAGATAAGTCCATTCATCGGGTTGCGTTTCATGAATAAAGGAAATCAGAATCTTAGGATCGATACAGCGTTCTTGTTCGAAAGACTCGGGATCGCCTTTAAGGTATCCTGCCGATTCCGTTAAATAGTGCTCTATTGCATTCTCAAAGACGATTTCTCTATAATCAATTACCATTATAACTCCAAAGCCTTTAGCCTAATAGCCAGATCTCCTTTAGTTTATTTAAGTATTCGTCTTGTTTATTTTCAAGTACTTCGGGAGTCCACTTTTCCTCTTGTAGTACCTTTGTTGTAATGGCGAAACTCGATACTCCGGTACCGATCGCAAAATATAATCCTTTCTTTCTTTTAAACTCGTAATTTTGGGCTTGACTATTTTTTCTTCTTGCCAATAGAACTAAATTCGCTAATCTATGTACCCAAGCATCATGCATTTCTTGACCTTCAAACCATTGGAACCATTCAGAACTTTCCTCGGGATTTTGTGGTAGTACATGCTCAACGGTTATAGTAGGATATTCATATTTTGCTGAACCTTCTGATAATGCAGAATCCAATCTAAGCAGAATATACATTCTTATTTTTTTCATTAAGTAAACATCGCCATCAAGTAAACTTACAATGTTGCTTTTTTCATCAACTGTCAACTGTAATGGTGAAGTCGTGGAATTTATGTCTTCACCTTT
>CBFCYP010000008.1:0-40145 GCA_965602185.1 uncultured bacterium | reverse complement strand
ATAAAATCGGCCGACGGATTTACTATGGCGAAATCCGATATGGAAATATCAGAGGCAGGATCAAAACCGGAGCCGGTTAGCTCGAATTCGAGTTCGGCCAGCTCACCCGAAGCGGGCCCGAAATCGCCGCCGCCAAGGTTGTAGATCACACATTTTATAACCTCGTCGGTGACGTTATAATCGATCGCCATATCCGACGCCATCTCCCCTAAAACCAGGCCGGTACAATTGAGATTATCGGAATTATACCGTATCTCAAACTGCACCGCCGATGCCTCGACCGGCAGCTCCACATTAAGGGGAACGGATATAAATCCGCCGGAAGGCGTGCCGGTTGCCAGAAGCTCGACCACAACGGGAGGACCTTCGGGTGATCCCTGCGGAAGCCCGATAATCTCAAGTATAAAATTAACTATATCCTGAAGATCGCCTATGTCAACGAAACCGTTGCCGTTGAAATCGGCGGCTTCCATCTGGCGCTGATCATACGAATGCACCCCGATAATATAGGCGACGATGGACAGGCAATCGCCAACGTTCACTACGCCGTCAAGGTTGCCGTCGCCGAACCTGTCTATCGTAAAATATCCGCCCTCGGCATCAAGATCTTTTGAGGTTCCGACAGAATCAATTACCTCAGTGGCGTATTGAAATACTATATCGGTCGGCCCGAATGTGGTATCATCGTTTACGTCCACAATCAATTCCGTTATGGGCCCCTGACCCGCGGCAATTGAATCAATGCCCACGCTGAATATCAACACAATTATTCTTCCCGGTTCCGGTTGATTGGAATTGAACCACATGTTGGTACACCTGTAAGTGGAATTGACTTCGGGAATATCTATAACAAGAGGATCGTATAGAATCTCGAATTGAGCGCCGTAGATAGCCCCGGTATTCTGCAGCAGCACATTGACCGCCCTATCGGTCGCCCCCGGTATACCGCCCTGATCCGAGCTGATTACGATACGGTCATTGGGTTGATCGAACACGATTATTTGTACCGGGAGCTCCGTGACGTTGTTATGATCATCGGAAACACTGAAAGTTACTAAAAAAGTATCCGGACCCTGGGTAAAATCAGGAGTGAACCTGAACGTGGAACTGACCAGAGAATCGCCCTGGGCGGCCGGAAAAGTCGCGTTAGGGGGGAGGTCCCTGGCGGTTATTGTCAAAGGATCGGCATCGGGATCGTGGGCTATAACATTAAACTGTAATAGCTGTCCCTCAGCCACAGACTGACTCCCTATATAACCTATGACCGGCGGCATATTTATACCGCCGCCGAGAATCGAGAAATTGCCCGGTATAAGCTGAGGGATAATGAGGTTAGCTCCCAGCGAGTCGGACCAGGAATTATCGCCAATGTTTTGCTCATTCTCGAATTCAATAGTGGTAACCTCTCCCGGCGTCGCGGATTCACTGACTATGAAAGATATGTTAACAACGGGACCGATTCCGGCAAAAATATAGTAGGGATCTATTGACCACGCGAGAAACCGGACAACGCCCGGATTCGAGTAGTCACTGTCGAAATACTGTGGATTACATCCTCGATCCACGCAATAAATGGTATCTATTTCCAAAAGCGTTGAGTCATAGACGATTCGATGAAAGATAGCCTCGATTGTTCTGGTATTGGACATAATAACCGAAACTTCGACCGTATCGCCGGGCAGACCGTAGGCGTCGGCGACACTCATAGTGTCGACATCGGAAAATATAGTTTCGGCCTTCGCTCCCGACCAGAACGTTATCGCCATCAGGGTTATCAATATTGGAAAAACCAACTTATTCATAGCCAATACCTCATTACTTCAGAAGAGTCATTCTTCTGGTTACGGTTTCCCCTCCAGCAGTTGTTAACCTGTAAAAATATATTCCCGAGGGAAGATCATCCCCGGAGGATGATCGGCCATCCCAATTAACAACGGTTCTGCCGGCTACGGCCCGTCCGGCATACAGTATCGCGACCTCTCTTCCGAGCAGATCATATACCGCAAGTTCGATATCCTTTGAGGATGACAGATCGAACGAAATCATGGTTTTGTTATTAAAGGGATTAGGATAGTTCTGCGACATGGCGAACTCGTCGGGCAAAACAGGATTGGATTCGATATCGGTTTGCGAACTTATGGCAATACTCCCATTCACCAGCACAGGTATTATCAAATCCAGACCGGTCGAATCGGACCAGGCGTTGTTATAAAAAGCCTGATTTTCGAATTCCACGGCGGTAACCGTATCGGGCACCCAGGCCTCAACCATAAAAGACAGGATCATAACGGGGCCGCTGTCCATCGGAATCAGGTTGGCTTGCCTCGATATCGCCACCACCCAGATAACGCCGGGCTCCGCAAAGTCCAGATAAACTGTTTCCAGATTACATCCCCTATCGATGCAAACAATCGTATCGATTTCCAGCAAAGTCTCGTCATATCCGATTCTATGCGAAATTCCCCCTATGGGAAACGAAGGATTAGCCATAAGAATCGTCATGTCCGTCGTCTGGCCCTGGTGACCCTCGGTATCTTCGATACTCATGGTATCCGAATCGGAGAAAATAATCTCGGCTTTCGCCGGTATCCATATGGCCAACGCCACAATTACTATTAATATTTGAAAGACATACTTATTCATTTCTAATACCTCATCACTTCAAAAGAGTCATTCTCTCGGTTTTCGATTCCCCCCCGCTGACTGTAAGCCTGTAATAGTATACTCCCGAAGCAAGAACTTCTCCCGATTTCGTACGGGCATCCCATGATATATCAGTCCGGCCCGCATTCGCCCGACCGGAATATAAAGTCGCCACCTCTCGTCCAAGAAGATCATACACCACAAGTTCGATATCCCCCGGCGACGCCAGAGAGAATGATATCACTGTCCCGGAATTGAACGGATTCGGGTAATTCTGCCATAACTCGAAAATCCCGGGAACGGGCGGCTCCGGGTCAATGCCGGTCGTGTTGCTGACAATCACATATCCGTCCATCAGAACCGGTATTATTAACGCGGAACCCAGCGAATCGGACAATTGATTGTCGTGAGATGTCGAATCTTCATCTTCAAATCTTATATCGTATGTTCCCTCCGGAGCGGTATTTCTGATAAAAATATTTATCATGGAAATCGGACCCACGCCCGGCGGTATCGCGTTTTGTAAGGGATGGAAAGACGTGGCAAAAAATCGGATAACGCCCGGTTCATCGATATTGAAACCGTTCCACTCAAATCCGCTGGAACGGGACGTGGTATCGACTGAGATCGGTTCGAACGCCAGGGTGTCGTACGTAACACGGAACAGGTATCCCCCCACGTGAAAGGTGTTTTTCAAATGTATCGGAATCGATATGGTATCGCCGGCATCGCCCGATAACGAGTTCACCTTCACCGTATCTTCAAAAGAGTGGATCTGTCCCATAGCGGGAACCGACAGAAGGAGTATAGCTATCGTTAGGCTTATAAAGAATAGCTTTTCCCTCAATTCAATCCTCCTTTTTCCAGTTATTTTGAACCGGGTTAAGATCATGGTTTAACGCTGATTGCGCTATCCCTGGTCATTTACTTTAATAGGGTCATACTTTTACGATCAATTATCGAATCCGATAAGATTAATCGGTAAAAATAGATCCCTGTAGTCAAAGATTCTCCGCTCTTATTCTTTCCATCCCAGATGACATAATGCTCCCCCGGAATAAGTCCGCTCCAGAAATAGCTTTTTACCTCCCGGCCCATTATGTCGAAAATATCGAGCTTGATACCGCTCGCTTCATCCGTAAGCGCAAAACTGATCTTTGTTTGGGCATTAAACGGATTGGGATAGTTTTGGAAAAGCTGCGCTTTTAAAGGCAATTCGATCGGATTGTCGTCAATGCCGGATTGGGTATCAAATATTATTATTCCGCCATCCAATGTGGGGACCTCGTTAATATACCCGGTGCTGTCGGAAATTGAATTATCTCTATCCGGCGGAAGGGAATCGTCCACGAATAATATCGAATCCGATCCACCGACGGGCGCGAACTCGTTTATCGTGACGGATACCCGTACCATCTCATGATAACCGATAGCCAGAAGTGGCGGGCTGTTACCCCCCGGAAGATCGGCTATGCCGGATACCTTGCACGTCCCGTCACTAATAATAGCATGGAAATAATCGAAATTCTCCACCGCGCTTCCTTTAAGAACCGTGTCGAAAGTGGCATAAGAAGAATCTAATAACACAAACCTCATTGTAAATCCTGCCACCGAAAACTGGGTGTTTCGCATATAAATAGAAATAGATGCCGTATCTCCGGGCAACGTGTAACTGTCTTCAACGATGAAACTGTCCGGGCTTTGCGCAAAAACGCCTGATGCCAAAAGTAAGCCCAGGATCAGCGCCGTAAGATTAATCAATTTCATCAGTTACCCCCTGCCATAAGCAAAATAAAGGTTAATATAAAAATCTCTGTCATCATTAATATAGCAAAATGCATGCCTTGAAATCCATAACTTTTTTATTATCATTAGGTTAACATAGATCAAAGTAATATATTTTTCTAACCTTTTCAAATAGGGGATAATATCGGGAAGGAAGCCAAATGAGCCTTTTGTACTTACGGCCCTGAAATAAAAAAACAACCTAAAAAACACCCACAACTCCTGCAACAGTTTACAAATCATTTGCATATTTTCGCTACATACTTCCCCTCCACCAAATCTCAGGTTGATTCAGGGATAAGAGAGGGCAGAGCCCTCTCTTATCTTTTTACCTAGAAGTGACCTGGCTGAATTATTTCAGCAGAGTCATCTTCATTGTCTGACTGAAGTCGCCAGCGGATACTTTGTAGAAGTATACGCCGGAGGCCACATCAGCGGCATCCCAGGTTACCGAACGCGTACCAGCTTCAAAATGACCGGACATTGTCTCGACCAGCTGACCGGTGATGCTGTAGATGCTGACATCGACATCACTGTCAATAGGCAGGTCGAAATTAATCATGGTCCTGGCGTTGAACGGGTTCGGGTAGTTGGCCTTAACCGCGAACTCGGTCGGCAGCGGCGCAACCAGGGAGGCGGAAGATTCAAGCAGACGACCATAAAAGTCGGATGCGGAAACTTCGCCAAATTCCATCGTACCGCCGTTGTTGGCGATAACCGGAATGGTGACCAGGTTAGCCTTGCCGGCGGCAATGGTGTTGCCCTCAAGCGAGAAGACGACGAGGTTCAATACGCCGTCGGCATCATGCGCGAGGATTTCCATACCGTTGGCAACCGGCTCACCAAGCTCAACACCGGCATGATCGATCGAGATCAGGGCGCCGCCAAGATCCAGAGCCGAACGGACGGTAACGGTCATCTCGTTACCTACTACATTCGGCATGGTGAAGGAAGCGACCTCCGAGGTCGGATCGAGTTTCGGCGGGATGATGTTGTTGTTGAGGATGTTGATGAAGCGGACCAGGTCAGCGACATCAACAAAACCGTTGTTATTCAGATCAGCGGCAGCTTCCTGAGCGTCATCATCGGGCATCGGAATACCGTGACAATTGGAGGTATTCTCGGTCCAAACAGTAACGCCTTCGATGAGCCGACGAGCAGTCAGAACCACATCGGCGATCTCATAGAAGAGGCAGTTCATGTTGGGATCACCCTTAAACATGCTTGGATCCATTATATTCACACAACCATTGGTAAGCAACGGCCACTGTAAAATATAACCGGTTGAATCGGAAATGGTGTTATCCGACCAATGCTCGACCACAAACTCGATGTTGCTCACAATGCCGAATGGCACGTCGGGGGCAACATCATAATGCAGCCAGAAGATCGGATCTGATCCGGGAATTGCCGGAGGCGTGTAAACGCCGTTGTTGATATTGGCGATCCAGACAATTCTGGCAGAGCCGCCGGGAGGACATGGTGTACAACCGTCATCCAGAGTAACATTCCAGTACTCCTCGCCGTAGTTGAGACGAGCGGCAGGAACAATCTCAATATAATCCAGAACGGTAGGATCCCAGCCGATCAGAATCTCAACACCGCCGGTATAGAATTCACAGGTGTGAAGGTAAACCGGTACATAGACATCCGTGCCGGGAACACCGGTCCGGCAAGCGATCTCGAGCTCTATGTCTTCGACAACGAGAGTGATCGATAACGGGAGTTGGATAGTTCCGTCATCCAGTTCAAAATCAAGAGTGTAGCTGCCGGCGGTCAAGGTGCCGCACCATGTACCTGCAGCCACACCGCCGGGACCACCTGCTGTCTCCGTGAAGACACCGTCTGTTCCGAGGAAGTTGATGTGCAGATCATCGAGAAGATCGACATCGGTACCGGAAAGGTCGAAGCAGTATTCTATTCCCGCGTCAATGCAAGCCGGTATCACTGGAGCTGGGCCCCACACCGGGTCATTGTTCGGCGTGAAGTACAGGCAGGAGAAAATCTGCGCAGGAATGATCGGAAACGCGCCACCCTGGATACCAAAGAGCAGTCCGCCGTTGGCGGCATTATTGCCTTCCTGGAATACACACCTGGTCGAATCGATAAGGACAGTACTATCGACCGTGTGCATATAGTAGGTTGCAATAAGCCATTGGGCGCCGTCCGTGAACAGAAGCTGCAGCGGAGGATCGCCGGCGAGCTGGGCGAACGCCAGAATGGATTGGCTGGTATTACCAACGCTGGGTTGATCAGGGTCTGGAGCCAGGATCGAAACGTCATCCCATTCCCAGGCGGCAAACATTGGTTCCATGAGTCCGCCGTCGCGACTGGTAATAAATATATCGTCGGACGCAAGAGGAATGTGAAAGAAGTTCACCGAATCGACAATTCCATTGCCATCCTGATCTTCATCGCCGCTTCCGATTGCCGGCCCGATGTAGTACACCGGCACATCGACGTCGGCATTGAGAGTCACTGCAAGGTCAGAACCGTCGGTCGTTCCAAAATTCAGGAAGTAGCCCGGATTCTGAGCTGATGCTATGGCAAAGGTAAAGCATGTTGCTAACGCTAACAGCAACAGTTTTTTCATATTTTACTCCTTCAAAAATTAGCCGTGCATGGGCGTTAAATTTAATACCCTGGTTCGCATGGTTTTCGGAATTCCTTTTCCAAATGCGAACCAAACATTTCCCCTCTGCTTTTTCTTTTTCTTCTCTCTTTAGGCTCTCACCCCCTTCAAACAGGAAATCAGGTTTTATCTAAAAATCCTTTTTATCATTCAGTACAATTGGGCGGATACGGCGCGGGCCCGCCTTTAAAATAGCCGACTAAGAATATTACGTCCAATCCATTCACATTTCCTGAAGTATTGGCGTCACCCTGGCAAACACATCCCAGGCACACCGAAGGTCCACCCTTAAAATAAGTAACCAGAAAGGTTACGTCAAGCCCATTTAATAACCCGGAGCCGTTCGCGTCGCCCCGGACCAGGTTCGTATCGCATGGCTCCACACAAAGGGAGTCCCGGACAAGATTCCTGGAAAAATTAATGTAACCCGTTGAATCAGAAACTCTTGTAGTGCCAAAATTAATCAACTGGCAAGTGTCTGAAACCAGCTTATTATCAAAATTACCGTGAATCGTAAAAATCAGGCAATCTTCTCCCGGCGGAAGATTTTCGCCGCCCGGCCCGAGAGCGGACACCGTAATTTTATATCCATAGGGGTGCACAAAAAACTCAAAATTACCCCAGGTGGTATGACAGGCGCCGATGGTATCCACCGCCAGTGGATCATCGGGATCAAATCTAAACCACGACGGATCTGTCAGCATAATTTCTATTGAAAAGCCCCCAACCGTTAATGGATTACTCATATATACTGGAAAATCAAGTCTATTTTCTTCGCAGGGTGGAGTTGTTGCGCCAACAATTGTAATAATAACGGTACTATCCTGGGCAGACGTAAGCCCGAAGAGCCCGATAATCGATAATAACACGAGTACAAGTAAGTGTCTTAACATAACCTGATTTCCCCCGTCCTGTTATTCGTTGGCCAAATCCCGTTGATGTCCGGATTTTAATTCGGCTCGCAGGATTTTCGATTGCCGCCAAAAACAGGTCAACCGTAACTTCTTAACTTAGTTTCCTCGGCTTCGTTTACCCAACGTCACTCGAAAGAACATAAGCCTTATTGATCAAAGATGTTGTCAGTTCAATTTGCCTTTGTTTGCTTCTCTCAAAGCCATCACAAACTTACGTATTATTTCGAAGTGTTTCCGGCTGAAGCCGTGTGGAACTACTTTAATCATAATCAATATATATTATTAGCTATGTCTGTCAAGGGATTTTTTATATATTTTATATATCGATATTTACTTAATTCCGCTCACCTGCAACTTGCCGGAGGGATGTGGCGTAATGATTATCATTATAAATTATCCGCCGGTATTCACGGTTTGGGCATTTTCTCGAATTCCGGATCCCTCCGGCGCTTTATTTTCGAGCCTTGGTCCTTTAGTCCCGGCATTCAATTTGCTCCATGATGAAACATCAAATCGGCTTTTTATGAAACCGGGCAGTTGCCGGTCTAGATATTATTAGCCCCGATAAAACAAATCCGATCTTAATAATTAATGAACTCAAAACCGCTCCGAAATACAAAGATCTACGTTGTTTCGATCTTTCTACTTTCATTTATATATGTGGCTTCGTGTACACAAAACCCGAATCAATCAACGGAAGAAAATGTTCAGATCACTTATAGCTCCGTCGTCGAACCTCTATTCGACCGTGTAAACAGCGCTTATCTTTCGGTTACAAACTCTGCGATGAATATCATACTTGACACGGTTTTCACATTGGATACTCCTGCCGGAGATATTGCCTCATTTTATATAAATCTGTGTTCCGGAGACCATTTGGTATTCAGGACCTGGTTTTACGATGATATCCGGCGCCCACTATACCGGACCGCCGAGTCAGTTAATATATATGAGCATTCCCCGGAGAATATCATACTTCAGCCTGTGCAGACAGGATTCCGATCGGGTACGATTGTGAAAATATTGAGGGACGTGCCGCCCTGGGACAGCTACGGTCTCGATTCCACGTTGGTCGGTATAGGCCTTACCATCGGGACTGCGGCGAATCAATTTTCCGTTTATTCATCATCCGACCTGCCGTCGATAGAATTGGCGCCCGGAACCGATATTCTGATAATTTCCAATGATCAACCGCAAGGGTTTTATAACAACCTATCCTCGAATCTAAACGCCATAACCGAATTCGCGGGGAGGGGCGGGACGGTTTTATGGGAAACCTGCGATCTGGCATGGAATTACGGCTCCTACGCGGCCGCGGGAATAGATTCATTCCCCGGTGGGATCACGCACAGAACGTCCTATGACGCCATTAACACGATTTCCGATCCTTATCTATACCTGTTGGACGGTTTAAGCGATACGCTGATAGGTAGTTACGCCAGCAACAAGCATTATTCGAATATTCCCGACAGCGCCATCGTTTATATGGTGAATTCCGACAGCAATCCGACTCTGATAGGAATAAAATTCGCAAACGGATTATTTTTATATTCCGGTCAGCCTCTCGAATACAATTTCGACAGAAGAGATAACTATAATATGGGATTTCTCCTGCCACGGATAATCAGCTTTTTACTGGGATTGCCGTGGGAGGAGCCTTCACTCCATTCTCCTGGCAGGGTTATGCATTCCCGGCTGGAAATTTTTCAGGAAGTAAGCGATTAGCCGGCGTGAGGGGGAACCCTGTCAGTATATATACATCTATATATTCAAAAACGTGGAATTGAATATCACGTTCAATGGAGAATCGGCCCCGGCTAATCTTGCCGGGGCCGTGATACTTATTTGGGCCGGGAAAAATTATTAACAAATTATTCCGGAACATAATCATTATATCCGCCATATAAATTTATATAAGCCGCCGACAATGGAGGTCGCCATGAAATTCAAATTAAAAAGAGAGCCGAAAATTAAATTGAATCATCCTTCAAATGAAAATCTGCTGGCCGCTGTTTATCCCGGAATGTATTGCCCCCGATGCGGTTCGGTGGAAATCGGATTAAAAAGACTCACAAAAAGCGACGCTATCTGGGATTGCCGCGAATGCACCGTCAATTTCAGACTTATATTTCCATCTTATTCGAGGTTTTAAACTACATCAGGACAAAAAGTGCTCTTATCTATTCCGATATAGCGGTTTTATTGTTGACGAGTCCGTAAGTCACTTCCGATAACATGCGGTCGGAGCGTTGGAATATGCTATTGCCGCATCTATAGCCTAAGGATTTTTGGACTTAAATGTTTGTGCCAATCCCCCCAGGCCGGTCATAATCGCAACCGTGACAAGCAGGTATCCCAGAACCGGGATAAACGATAGGATAATCAACAAAACGATGCCGGTCGAATAACATAAATACCCGGATCTGTTTTCGGTTTTTCTGCCCAAAATGTCCCAGACTTTCCAGCCCAGGAAGGTCGCAGCGTAAACGATCCCGACGAACAGCGCGGCCCCGAAAATAAATAACAGGGCCATACCCAACGGAGCCCCCACCAAAGTAAACAGTATCACTAATGACACCACCGGAGCCACGAAAAATATTACAAAACCGAGGCCCAGGCTCGGCAGGAATTTATTTTCAATCGTGGTAAGGGTCATCCTCATCCTGCCTTTGGTGAGTAAAATCACGACATTACCGGAAATTAAAAAGATTACCGAATAGAGGATTATGATAAGGAAACTGGGAAAAGGGATTACCGAAAAAACCAGGAATATCAAAGAGACCACCGCAAGAAGCAACAGGTATCCACGTACCGAAAAGGCCCAGGAGAGTATTTTTCCGAACGAAATCCTCGGTCCGGCATCCCTGTCTCCGGCTTCAATCTCTTCCCAGTTTATCTCACCGTAAATATTCGCGGAATTGCTGATCTCGGCCTTTCGCGGCGATCTATAATAAACGTCGCCGTCGATAACCGCGTCCGAACCTATTTTTAAATCGCCGTCCTCAAACTCGACATCGCCTCCCACATGCCCGTTGATTTCCGCATAATGCGCTTCGATTTTGAGATTGCCGCCCAATCGGCCTTTAAAAATCAATTTCGAGCAGAATATATCGCCGTCTTGAGCTATATCGGCTTGCGGCCCAATGGTAATCTCGTTACCGAATATCAGGATGTTTCTACCCACAGGAGCGTTACAGTTGATGGAGAATCCCCATCCCCGGTAGCTCTGTTTAACCGGCCCCAGAACCTGGGCGTTAAACGAAAATGAATTGAAGCTGCCCAGAACGGTATCCAAATGCACGATTTCCTGGCAGGACGCGAAAAGATCGCCGTCGACACGGCTCTCCATCTTAATCTTATTACCGGCTATGAATAGATCGTCATTATATACGGTATCAGCCAGATAACCTTCGCCTCCAACGCTAATAAATTTGGTGGCGCTTACGCTAACCGGAATAAGCGATAAGACAACAATATAGATCCAGATGTTTGAAATCCTGTTCATAGTCTTCATCCCTCCCCAACTACGAGCATTTAACTTGCTTTGTTACAAGAATTTTTCCCCGGTTGTCAAGAGAATTCTTGCCTGCCGACCGAAGGGATGCTATTATTATGGAAATGAATTCAAATAAAGATAACAAAGCGGAGTATTTTGAAAACTTTCCTCTTACCGTTGTATTTCCGAGGTGGTTTTTCGCTCTGGCAGAAATGGGATTGGCTTCATATTTCGTTTTCAAATTCGGATTTCGTTCGGGTTTAATATTCCTTATCTACGGATTCGTAAGCGTTTTTGTGCTTCTGCCGTTAACCAGATGCATCCGGTGTTTCTATTACGGTAGGGTATGCAATTTCGGTCTGGGGAAATGGGCGTCATTGTTCTTCCCTGAATCCAAAGACAAAATTTATTCATCGGCATACGGCTACACGATTTTACTCTGGCCGCTCAGGATAATTCCGCTGGGGCTCGGTTTTATTCCCATAATAGGCGTTATCAGATTCGGATTGAGCGTTCCATCCGGAGAGATCGGCGATATGGCCAACGCCCTTATATCGAGTCTGCGGGTAATCCCCCACGGATTATTCGTTATTTACCTGCTGGTTATATTCCTGCATAGAAGATATTACAGATCGAGATCCTGTCCGCGTTGTTATCACAGGAAGGATTGCCCGGTTTACGATAAAAATTCCTTGATCGAAACCCGGGGCTGATACGATTCCATTTTTAAAAATGGAATAACGAATAACGGAATAATCATGGAGACGACATGAACACTCTGGTTCTGGGAGCCTTCGCTCTGTTGGCGCTGTTCCTCGGTTATAAATTTTACGGCGGCTATATCGAAAGAAAACTGATACGCCCTGACGATAAATATCCGACACCCGCTATTACCCGGAATGACGGTGTAGATTATTCGCCCGCGAGAACATCCATGCTATTCGGGCACCATTTCTCATCGATCGCGGGCGCCGGGCCTATAATCGGGCCGCTTATCGGCGTAACTTTTTTCGGATGGCTGGTATCGTCAATCTGGATAATAATCGGGTCGATTTTCATTGGCGCGGTCCACGATTATACCTCCATGATGCTGTCCGTTCGAAACCAGGGTAAATCCATAGCCGAAATAGCCGGTTTGTCTCTGGGGATAAGAGCCAAGAATATTTTTTCTATTTTTCTGTGGATTGCCCTGGTTCTGGTCGTGGCCGCGTTCGGCGATGCCACCGCCCAGACCCTGGTCAAGAAACCGGAAATCGTAATTCCCACTTTCGGCCTGGTATTCCTGGCGATTTTTTTCGGCAACCTTGTCTATAAAATGAAGGTGCCGCTATTAATAGGCACATTATTCTCATTGGTAATCCTGGCGTTCCTGGTTTATCTGGGTGAGATGTTCCCGATCTCGGTTCCGGAGACGATTCTCGGTATGTCGGATCTGAGATTCTGGTTTTGGATTCTGATGATTTACGCGCTGATCGCCTCGGTTATACCGGTATGGGTACTTTTGCAGCCCCGGGATTATATCTCCAGCTGGCTTCTATACCTGGGTCTGGGTATCGGTTTTTTGGGGCTGATCGTGACCGCACCCAAAATCCAGGCTCCGGCGCTGGTGACATTGAATAACCCCGCCCAGGGTCCCATATGGCCCATGCTTTTCGTACTTATCGCCTGCGGAGCGGTATCCGGTTTCCACTGCCTGGTCAGCGGGGGTACGACCTCAAAGCAGATCGCCAGGGAAAGTTTGGGCAAAAGAATCGGCTACGGTTCCATGATACTGGAGGCGGTTCTGGCCATCATGGTCGTCCTGATAGCGTCCTCGGCCCTCAACTGGGATCCCTCAGCGGCAAAATCCGAATTTGGCCTGCAATATCTCATGAAATCCACGGCGGCCGGGGGTGGGGGGGGACCGATTGTAGCTTTCGCGACGGGATTCGGTAAAATCGTCGGAAGCCTCCCCGGTATATCTATTGTGGTGGGGATTTATTTCGGAATGCTCATGCTCAACGCTTTCGTAATCACCACCCTGGATACCGCGACCCGGCTGGGAAGGTTTATAATCGCCGAAGTGGGCGGTTCCAGGATCGGGATATTAAACAGCCGCTGGATAGCGTCGATTATGACTGTCGCGGCGGCGGGTTTGATCGCCTCGACCGGCGGAATCAAGACTATCTGGCCCGTTTTCGGGGCGACCAACCAGCTTGTGGCAGCGTTGGCACTGGTTGTGGTTTCGGCCTACCTCATCGGAGTCAGAAAACCGGGGATCTTCACCATTGTGCCCGCGATCATAATGCTCATAACCACAATCGCAGCACTGTGCTACAAGATGATCGAGTTTTTCGGTAAGGGCGGTTCAGGTAATTACGTTCTCGGATTAATCTCTATCGTTTTGATCGTACTCTCGATTTATGTCGCCCTGGAAGCTAAGGATATCCTGTTTTTCATCAAAGGCAAACGCAAGCCTATCACGGACGGCCACCCGGCCTGGAACAACAAATAGGACCGGGCACCTTAAAACATATATAAACCCAAATATTTCATGTAAATAGATTCGCGGGTTGAGATTATTAACCTGCCTTTCGGCGCATACTAAAATAATTTTGCCGCAGTATTTAGAATTAACTTATTTCAGAGCTCATTTTGCCGATAAGAATTTGGGGTATAAGAAGATATAAGAAAATTCCGAGATGCAGGAAAATAAAATAAAAGATACAAAATCGGGAAACACCACTTCCAAAATAAACATCGCGTCCGAACTTAAAAAATTCTCGTCTCTGGCCGCCGATCAATTGAGCGGCACCAGGAAGTTTAAGATCAATGCCCTGGCCAGCCAGGACCTGCAGGCTTTATATGAAGTTTCCAAGGCGGTTAATTCCACTTTGATACTCGATGATATCCTGGGAATCGTGATGCTTAAATCTGTCGAGCTTTTGAAAGCCGAACGGGGATTTTTGATGCTCCTTGATTCCGACAACAAGCTCAGGTTCAAAACCGCCCATAATATCAATAAAAAAGAACTTACCAACAAAGACCTGCAGGTTTCATCCACCCTCGCCGAGGGCGTTTTAAAATCGGGTAAATCGATTTATACCTCCGACGCCTTGAACGACGAGAGGTTCGCGAAGAAGAAATCGGTGCTGGAGATGAATATCAGGTCCGCCATATGCGTGCCTTTGAGGATAAGAGACCAGATCATCGGCGTGGTATACCTGGATAATTCATCGGAAGCCAACATATTTCTCAAATCGGATCTTCATCTATTCGAGCTCTTCGCCGACATGGCCGCCCTCGCCATTCAAAACGCCCAGTTTTTCTCCGAATTATCGTCTTTTCAACGTTTTCAAGAGGCAATTCTTGATAAAACTCCGGTCGGAATTATGGTTATCAATGAAGACGGGGTTTTGCGATCATATAACGGCGCCGCCAGGGAGATCCTGAGCGAAGCTTTCGACTCCTTGAAAGATGTTTGGGAAAATATCGAGAATGAAAATATCCTGGAGTTTTTCCCGTCAAATGAACGTGGCTTCTGGAAGGAGAATATCAATAAATCAAAAAACGAATCCGTTGAAATAGCGTCCCGTTTAATTAAATCGGAAAAAAAAGATGATACAATCGTCAGGATTCATTTTTCTCCCTTCACCCTTTCAGGCGAAGATCCCGATGAAAGAATAATCATTTTAGAGAACATCACCCAGAGAACGTTAATTGAACGTTATCTGGTTGTCTCTGAAAAAATGGTTGCCAAAGGGGAGATGGCGGCCGCCATCGGCCATGAATTGAACAACTACCTGACCACGATTATGTCGAGCGCCCAGCTTCTTCCCAGGTATATCGAGACTGAAAGGTTTGAAAAAGTCTCCGAAAAGGTCGAGTCAATCGTCGACAGCATCGACAGGATGAAACGCTTTACGACGGGGCTTATGGATTTTTCGGCCCTGGAGACCAACAAGTCCTTGAGCGAGCTGGCTCCTGTTATAGATGACGTGGTATTCTTTGTAAAACCGCAGCAGAGATTTAAAAATATCGAAATAGAAATTGAAATACCCCCGGACCTTCCCGAAATAATGATGGATTCCAGCCAGATCCACCAGGTTCTTTTAAATCTGTTGATTAACGCCGCCGACGCCATTAATTCCCGGGAAAATAAAAATGGCGCCGTAAAAATATCGGCCGAAGCCGACGATATAAACCTTAGTCTGAAAATATCCGATAACGGTCCGGGCATATCCGAAGAGATATTTCCCAGGCTTTTCGAGCCCCATTTCACCTCCAAAGAAAAGGGGCATGGCCTGGGACTGGCGACCTGCAAACAGATACTGGAAAGCCACGGGGGTCGGATTACGGCGCATAATAATCCCGATAATGGGGCCGGTATCGTAATAACTCTACCGTTGAGGTAATTATGGTTTCCCGCCTTGTAGGGGGACGATACGAAATAACCGAAAAGATCGGCGAAGGCGGAACCGCTTGTATATTTCTCGCCGTCGATAAAACAACCGACAAATCGGTCGCCTTAAAAATTCCCGGAGAGGATAACCGAAAATTATACGAATCGCTGGAGAAAGAATATCGTTTCGCGTCCACGCACTGTCATCCCTCCCTGTTAAAACCGTATGATATTATTTTTGATTCCAATAAGCCCATTATAGTAACGCCTTTCATCGAGGGTCTCACTATCGATAAATTTATGGGCTTTTTACAGAATAATCTAAAAACCGCCATCTATTTTTCTACAATAAAAAAAATCTTCGCGACAATTCTGGAGGCCGCTCAATTCATTCATTTTTCGGGATATTGCTATAACGATTTCAAGCCTTCCAATATTATAGCATACGGCTACAAAGATAACATCGCCGCCCCCGAAATCGCTCTCATAGATTTCAACCTGATAACAGCGGCAAGCGATAAGCCCCGAAGAAGAGGAACCCTGCATTATCTCGCTCCGGAGGTTATTCTCGGCCATAAATCCACCACTGCCTCGGACATATACTCTATAGGAGTTCTGTTTTACCAGCTTCTTACAGGCGCCCTGCCGTTCGACTCCAGAAACGATTCCGAATTGATAGAGAATATTGCCGAAACGGGACTTGTTGATTTGAGTAGAGTCCCGGAATGTTTCCGTGATGCTCTGGATTCGATGCTGAGCCGTGATCCTCATAAGAGGCCGGGAAATGTTGGGCGGGCGGCGGAGGCTTTAAAGGTCGATGATCTTTTCAATATTCTGGAAAAATCGAGGACGGAATATTATTTCACCGCGGGCCCGGCCCCGCTTGCCGGTGATCTCAAAAAGGAGTTTGATTCGTTCAGAAAATTCTGTTCCGGGAAGCTGTTTGTTATTAACGGCTATTCTTACAGCGGCAGATCCCTGAATTTCATGGAGGCCGAATGCAGAATCGAGGGGATGGACTGTTTCCGGATTTATGATACCGATAATGACAATAAAACCGACGCTGTTCTGGAAAATATCATTTCGCTGGACAAAGCATGCCACTCCGAGAAAATACTACTTATTGAGAATCTGGAATCGATCTGCAATGAAAACCTGAAAAAACTATCGGCGATTGTCAGGAGTCGGCATGATGTTCATATCGCGGCGGCGGCGGGCCGATGGTTCAAGCCTCCTATGAAATATGAGATTTTCGATCCCGTTAAATACCGGTACAGAACGAGGATCACCGAGGTTTCTTTTAGAACCTTTCTCAAACGGGATCTACCGGATTGTGATCTACAATCTTTCTGCGAAGCGACCGGCGGCGACCCCGAACAGATTTTCTTTTATCTCAAGCATATCGGCGAGCAAAACGGTTTCGAATTTCTAAAGGCCAAATCGAGTGAAGGAAAAATTTTCACAGAATTAAAAATCCCGGAAAACGAATACTCCTATAGCAGAATGGTCGATACCCTGAACGACGAACAGCAGGAATTGATCTCTCTGCTTTCCGCCTGGGGAAACACAATTCCGCTTTTGATGTTTGTTAAATTCGAAAAGGACAGACATGAAATCGTCGAGACCTTGACCGGGACCGGGATTCTTGTCAGGCATAAAGATTCGGTGTCTTTTTTATCCGGCGGATTAAGAGAATACATTTATAACAGGATCGCCGATTCTGAGAAAAGGGAATATCACAAATTCTGGGCGATAAACGCCGAGGAGCTTATCGGCAATAACAGCGAACGTCTGGAGCTGACCGCACATCATTGGGCCCTTTCAGGAGATGTCGAGCAGGGATATAATTCCAACGTCGCCGCCGCAAAAGAATTTTTCAAAAACGGCGATTATTTTAAAGCGCGAAAATTCGCGAAGACGCTTATCGAATCCGTGGCGAATAAACCGGCAGGCAGGATATCGGCGCTGAAGATAAACGGCGACATTAACCTCGCCATAGGTTATTTCAAAACCGCGAGGAAAATGTATATCGAAATTCTTCTAAATGCACGCGATATAAAAACGAGAAATAAGATTAACAAAAGGCTTGGAAAGTTATATCTCTTATCCGGAAATTATAAAAAATCACTTTATTATTTAAGGAAATCTATCAATTATTTCACAAATCTTAATGACGACAAAAATCTATCCGAATGTAACAGTATGATTGCGCTGGCGTTGTGGCGCAGGAAAGATTTCCTGAAATCCCTGGAGCATCTCATAAAAACCGCCGCTAAAGGTACTCTTTCATACAAAAACGACGGAGCGGAAAAACTGCCCGATCTAAAAAACAATATGTATAATATAATGAGCGAGGCTCTGGAAATTTCGAAAAGCCGGAAGAATTTCTTTATGCTGGTAAGATCGCGTATCGGATTGGGGCAACATTATATAAAAAATGGGGATTTTAATAAAGCTATCGGGCAATTTAAGAAAGCGCTGGAGATTTCCGAAAAAACAGGCAATAAAAACGACATAATCGAATCGTTGATTGAACTGGGTTCCTGCCATTTTATTTCGGGCGATCTTTTCATGGCCATAGAATGCTTCCAGAACGCGCGACAGGCCGCCGAATCTTCCTGCAATATTTATCTGAAAACCGCGGCCGAGCTCGAGTTAACGGACCTCTCCCTGGCGATGGGCAATTATTCTCTCGCCCTGAACGTGCTTGCGGCGATCGAAAAAGACCATATATATAATGAAGACAAGCTGCTGAAACTTAAAATCGACCTGAGGAAAGCCCGCCTGTGTCTGGCCTTGGGCGATAGTGTAACCTCGTTGCTGCTGGCCGAACGAATATCAAGATCCGCCGGAATTATGGAAAAACACAAGCTCGCTCTCCGGGCGGAGATCGTGGCGGCGGAATCCCGGCCGGAGGTTTTCAGAAGAGATAATATTGAAAATCTTAAGGTTATTTTTTCGAAAGCCAAAAAACATAATCTAACCGATCTGGTAGCGGAATTACAATTATCCCTGGGAAAATATTACAAAGAGCATGATAATCACCATAACGCTTTACATTATTTTGACGATTTATGCGAGGCAACCGGAACGCCCAAAAGGATAAAACTGGAAGCCGAAATCCACAGGACTGAAATATTAGCCGATCAAGACAATTACGAAGCCGCAACAGGGAAATTGATCGAGACGGAGAGTATAGCCGCCGCCTCGGGATTTATCCCGCTTGCGCTTCAGGCCGCCGAATTATTGGGCGCTTTGCACAACGGCCGCGGCAGAATCGATCTTTACGAAGAATGTCACTATAGAGCCGACGGTTACCGAAAAAAATTATTATCCGCACTGCCCGACGGCTACCCGGCCGAAAGGTATAGAAGGAAATTAACATTAACAAGCTTTCCAGGAATTGCCGATACAAAAATCGCTGAAAAGACACCCGATAAAGAGCCGTCAGCAGTAAACGTCAAATAATCAATTAGCCTTCTATACGAAATATTATTAAGAAAATCGATTATTTCAGCAGTGTCATCCGCGATGTCGCTTCGTATTCGCCGGCGGTGATGCGATACAGGTAAACGCCGGATGACACCTTACCGCCGGAATCGCAGGCGCCGTTCCATACGATAGAATTTACCCCGGCAGGAACGCTTTCCTTATATATAGTCCTGACCGCGCGGCCGCGGATATCGTAAATCACCAAATTAACGTCAGATAATTCAGGAAGAGAGTATTTTATTGTCACCGAAGCGTTAAAGGGATTGGGATACGCCTCGAACAAATGGAAACCGGCCGGGGTAAAATCCTTTCCCTCAATCCCGGTCTCTGCAAAATAAATGCTCCCGTACACCGTGGCGGGATAAACCTCGGTTAAACCATCCTGAAGCCCGAATAATAATCCTCCATTTATGGGATGGGAGCCTTCCTGAAAACAAAATACCGTATCCCCCATATATGATTGATTGGAAGTTGTCTTCATAAAAAAATTGAGTATATGACACCATTCATACCCAGTGAACGCCCGCCGACCCCAATCCCACCATGCCAAAAAACTCTGGTTTGTTAATCTGTACGGCATTGAATTAGGAATCAGGAAAAAATAGACGTCGGGATAAGGAACGCAATACTCATAAATGTATTCCCCCCCCAATCTCTCGACGATTATCGAATCCCTGCTGGCCAGCGGGATATGCATGAAAGCTACGGTATCGTCGGTTTTAACCCAGACCGGTATACTTATATCTTCGTTCAGACCCGCTACCACAGGCGAGCCATCGATATTGCCTATATAAAGCGAATCGGGATCGCGCGGGTCCTGCGCCATTGCAACACAACAGACCAACGAAAATATCACCGTTATTACATGTTTACCAGCCATCTCGGCCTCTAACTAAATTTATCCAGCGCTTAACATTTATCGGCAATCCGGTATAGATATATTTAATATATAGCTTGGCTGTAAATTGCTGTCAAGGGAATATAATATTCTGATAAATAAATTATTTTAATCCGGCGCCAATACCGGAAATCTATTTCAAAAGCGTCATACGAGACGTAGCTTCGTAATCCCCGGAGCTGACGCGATACAGGTATACTCCCGAAGACACCTTGCCGCCGGAGTCATTGTCACCGTTCCAATCAACCGAACATTCACCGGCGGGCATATTTTCAAACCTGAACGATTTCACCATCTGGCCCAGCACATTATATATGGAAAGATCGATATCGGTCTTTTCGGGAATCGAGAATCTGATAGTGGTCGAGGAATTGAACGGGTTCGGGTAGGCGCCATGAAGCACAAATGTTTCGGGGATATTGAGAATCAACCGCCCTTCGGCCGGGATAAAATAACCGTACTGATCGGATATCTGCAGTTCGGTTACAATCGGAACAGATCTATCGAAAACACTCATTTCAAAAATCTCTTCTCCGGGCGAGATAACGCCGCCGTCATAATCGAAAAGCATTACGGAAAGGATCCCGTTTTCGTCATTGTAACTCAGGTTCATGCCGGTATTTGTAGAAAGCGATCCGATCTCATTCCGGCCATGATCCAGTCTCATTAAAATTCCGCCGGCCGATACGGGCGACTCATACCTGAAAATCAGTTTTTCAGTTTCGATCTCATCGAATTCGGCGAACACGCGGGCGGAAATGCCGTCATCATAATTTATCCGGGCGGGGTTGATATAACCGTTGATAACATTGAGCAGATACACTAGATCGGGTATGGTCGCCGGGAAACCGTCCCGGTTTGTGTCGGATGCCAGCATCTGAATATAATCGAATGGGAATTCATCCGGTCTGAGAATATGGTTTGCCAGGAGCACCGCATCGGATATCTCCCAGGCGATACCGTTCATGTTTATATCGCCTATCAGGACAGCGCTGGGATCCTGGTTGTATACCCACCCGCTGTCGACATCGGGATGGACAAGCAGATATCCGGTGCTATCCGAAACGGTGTTGTCGTTATTATCCCCGTAGATAAAATTGATTTCACCGTAATGGCCTACATATACGCTGTCACCGGTAATCTCGAAATTTAAAAACGCTATAGGCCCGTCCCCCGGAGTAACCGCGTTTCCATTTTCGTAAATATCGGCGATTCCGGTTATTCTGATGGTCGATGTATCTCCGAGGTTGACGTGGAAATATTCCCAGTTTTCAACCCGCGGCCCCCGCTCAATACTCAAAAGATCGATTATTTCGGGGATGCCGTACTGCAAAAGAATATCAAACCCGCCGATATAGGAGGTTTCTCCGAGATTTATAAGATTAACGGGTACGGATACTTGCATACAGGGGAAAGCGCTCACTTCGTCCACCTGCAAAATCGACCGCGAAACATTGATGGCAACATCCAGATTTACAACGCCTCCATGATTATCATTGGCCGTAAACGTCGCGATGAATTGACCCGTGTCCTCGACGTCGGGTGTCCAGCCAAACAAGTAACTCGAATAACCGGGCGCCATATCGACGGTATCGAATTGAACGCCGTCCTCAGGGAAATCAAAGGTCATTGAGATCACATGGTTATCGGCATCGGTGGCTTCAACAAGAAAGCTGATCGGGAATTCGTTATTGACAAAAAATTCCGTTCCCGGATCTGGCTGGGTGAATTCAGGAGGAGCATTATCGGAAAAATATAAACAGGGGTATATAGCCGCGGGAATTACCTGTGTCACTCCGTCGGGAATACCCCAGAGCAATCCCCCGTTAGGAGGGCTGAAACCCTCAACCAGGCAAACGGTATCCCCTATTACCGTGGTATCGCTGGTCGTCAGCATACGGTAATCGGCTACATGCCGCCACTCATAATTGGTATAAAGGAAATTCTGGGGATCCCGGGGATCGAAAAGATAGGCAAAACCGAGAATACTCTGACTGGTCATACCCGGCGATGGAGAATTAGCATTGGGCGTAAGAAAACTGACATCATCCCATAAACTCAGAGGTTGATATAAATCCCCCCCGAGTCTCAAGGCTATATGATCATTATCCGTCGCCAGAGGAGTATGGAAAAAAGTTACCGAATCATCGGTTTTAATCCATACGGGAAGTATGATTTCCTGGTTTAAACCTACCGGTATAACCGATCCATTTAAATTGCCGATTATGAGTGAATCCTGCAGATCAGGATCCTGTCCCGATGCTTCCCCCGCCATCATCAGGGCTACAACAATTGCAAAAATGTGCAACCCTTTGACGTTCATTGCGTTGATCCCTCTTTACTTCAAAAGCGTCATCTTCTTTGTTGTGGAGTAGGAATCCGTATGTAATTTATAAAGATACACTCCTGACGAGACGGTTTTACCGTTATCCGCGATCCCATTCCAGGTTATATCGTATTTCCCTGCCTCCAAATAACTGTCAATAAGTGTGCCGACTTTCTGACCGGAGATGTTGAAAACCTCAAGAGTGGCCTTCCCGGCCTCCGGCAAAGCGAAGCTGATCCTGGTGGCGGCGTTAAACGGATTCGGATAGTTCTGAGCCAGTTCATATCTCTCCGGAAGAATAGCGCCAATCCGCGAAACCACATTCAGGAGACTGCCTCTCGAATCGGAGGCGGCGATCTCTACGATCTCGAATTCTTCTCCCAGCTCACTTATTTGAAAGAGATTGATTTCCCCGGCCGGAATTCCGCCGCCTTCAGGCAAATAAGCCAGGATAGTTATTTCGCCGTCGCTATCGTTTGAGGCGATTGTAAAATCACCCGTAGGATTTAAGGTTAATTCATGGTTTGGATCATGAGATAGTTTCAGCAATATCGCGCCGAGATCGATGGTACTGGTTGCGCTTATATAATGGGTCTCGCCGGATTCAGCCAGAGTTACAACAACGTTTCCCCCGGTTGGTTCGATCTTCGGAGGAGGCACGTTGCCGTTCACGATATTTATCAATAAAACCAGGTCGGCAATCGTTTCCGGAATACCGTCGGCATTGATATCCGACGCTTCTCTCTGTATGGCGTTAAAAGGAAACGCGGAGGGATTCAAGATATGATTGACAAAAAGCACCACATCCCCGACCTCGTAGGGAACGCCGTTAAGATTGATATCGCCCGTCAGCACGTCGTCGGGGCCGATAACGCTGACCAGTCCGTTTATTAAATCCGGATGAACCAGAAGATATCCGGTTGAATCGGTTACCGTATTATCGGTCTCGTCGAGATTGATGAATTCCACGGGCAAATCCACACCGATCAGGGTCTCATCGTTGGACACGGAAAAATCGATAAAAAATATGGTGCCGGTATCGGGTTGAAGAGGAGGCGTAACATCGCCGAAATTCAAATCCGCTATTCCGACAATCCTGACAGTACCATCACCGGCGCCGTTGGGATTTACGTGGAAATACTCGAAAGATCCTGTCCTGCCGGAACGAACCACGCTGTTAAAAGTTAAGGCCAGCGGATTCCATCCAATGAGTATTTCGAAAGCTCCCACTGCGGAAGAAATGCCCTGGTTGTTGAGCAATACAGGCAGCGATACGTTGGCTCCCGGAAGAGTCGAATCGCCGTGAATCACGAGTTCGGTCGGGGCAACTTCGAGTATTATATCGAGGTCAATAACACCCCCGGCGCCGTCGTTAACCGTAAACGTCAGCGGGTAAGTACCCGCCATCCCGGATTGAGGAAACCAGCAGAACTCGTACGATATCTCTCCGGGGATATTAACGAGTTCTTCGAAAGTATAGTCGGTGGGACCGAAATCCACGGTTAAAATAAGATTATCGTCATCCTCGTCGGTAGCCGTTACGGTCATACAAATGCCGAACTGCTCATTAATGGGCAGAGTGCCTCCGCCAGGTTCGGTAAAGACCGGGGGATTGTTGGGCGGGAAATATATCCCCCCATAAATTGTCTGGGGAATAACAACAATGACGCCGCCCGGTAACCCCATGAGTAAATCTCCGTTTGCGGGATTCAGTCCTTCAATCGTATAAGTGGTATCCCCTAAGACCGAAATATCATCGGTGGTTGTCATATAAAAGTCGGCTATATGCCACCATTGGTAATCTGTATAAAGAAAATTCTGGGGATCGCGGGGATCAAATAGATACGCGAAACCGAGTATACTCTGGCTGGTGTAACCCGCCGACGGGCTATTCAGATCCGGATTCAGGAAACTGATATCGTCCCAAAGCGAAAGCGGTTCATAAGCGATTCCGCCGTCGCGCGAGGTTATATAGTCATCGTCTGTAGCCACAGGGAGATGCATAAAAGTAATGGAATCGTCAGTTTTCAAATAAACCGGAACCACGATCTGGACATTGAGTCCGGCCAAAATTGGAGTGCCGTCAAAATTCCCTATTATAAGGGAATCAGGATTACCGGGATCCTGAGCGTTAACCGCGGAAAACGCCCCTAAAATCAAACAAAAAACGGTAAATCCAATAAACTTAGTAATCTCCCTGTTTCCCAGCATTTTGGTCCTCCATTTTAAGGGTCATAATATTTATAATCTCAAATCCAAAAAACTTCTGCGACTTAATTTAAAGAACTTTTCAAACACCAAGCCCGAAAAATGAGCAGGACACACATTTAAAAGAAATGCCCGTAGACATTTTAATATTGTCTTCAATAACTTAAAACGCAAGCCTTTATTAACCATTTTTCAATTTTTTTATTCGATCATCCAGTTGACGTATGGTCTCTTCGAAATTGGCGATCGTCTCCCCCCTGTGAAGAAGATCGTTTGACGGATCCTCAGGAAATATGCGGTCCAGATCCCCTGTTGGCTTGCCAGGCAAGGTATTATTCGACCCCATCCGGCCCTTTATCCTGGAGAGTTCCAGTATGGACATTTTATCGCTTCCGAGATCGGCGTCATCATCCCAGCATATAAGCAAATCCGGTCGGTCTCCCGTTAGATTGTATTCAGAGCTCTTAATCGAAAAAGCGGCCCTGATTTTTTTCCAGCCATCTTCCGTTTTCCGGCGGCATATAGCCAGAGATCCATCTTCAGAAAACTCTTCGAAGAGCAGGCCGATTTCGTCGGTGATGGTTCCGAGCGCGAAAAGAAGGCCATTAAGATTTAGGGGAGAATAGACCAATCCCGGCCAGAAAATCGGATCGCCTACTATTGATTCCTTCATTACATTAATCGAATTAAGCCAAATCCAAACAGCGAAGCCAGTAGCTGAATTAAAATAACGCAAGCGTATATATTTGGCAAGTTAATTTTGGGTCGCTATTATTTATCCGTGGTGAATAACTCGATATAAGGCAATAAACATCAATCGCTTGATCTATCTTATAAACCTGAGAATGTTAATGCCATCGCTGGTGGCCGCGAAAAGATAAGGATGACCGTAATGCAGTTCGTTGATATTTACATCTTGAATAACCAGATTATCAAAAAGATGAAGAGTATCGGGTTGAGTATAGTCCAGAGCCATTACATCTCCCGAATATGTTCCTATAAACAGGGTCGAATCAGTCGCTTCCACTGCGGAAACCGCACCCTGAGTTACGTATCTTGCCAGAAATTCGGGATTTTGGGGATCGGAGATAGATAAAGCGATTACTCCCTCCGTACCATCTGCGATAAATACGAAGGTATCGATAACCGCCGCTCCCCGAGCGTTGCCGGGGGTATTATAGGTGGAGACGATTGTCGGAGAATCCGGATCCGACGCATTTATGTTATATAAGTTGTTGATATTGGTCATAAAAGCGGTGTCATTCCTGGCAACAACATAGTTTGAACCGCTGAATAGATTCGACCTGTAAATAGATAACAGCGAATCAGATAAAGAGTTGTCCAGTATTATAAAACCGTTCTGGTCGGCCACAAACACCAGATCGTCCGAAACGGCTATATCATTTGCCTGAACTTGAATACTATAAGAGCCGTTCTGAACCAGAGAATCGGGATCAGAAAAATCGGCTCTGAAAACGCCTCCCCCAAGATCGGCGATAAATACATCGGGATATCGAACATCAACTTTCCAGGCCTGTCCGGCACTTTCATAACGTGATATATAGGCGGGAAAGGTCTTATCCAGGATATCAATAACCTCCACACCGCCTTCTCCCGTAGCCACGAACATCAAGTTCTGGTAATTGACTACGCCGAAGGCCTGCCCGGAACTGGGCCTATAGGTGGAGACGAATAAAAACCCTTCTTCAAGAGATACCGTCACGGTAACAGTTGATGAGGTGTAACTGGAGTCAGCCGCGTTGCCTTTGACCTCAATAACATGCTCGGAATTGTTCTGGTACCCGAAAATATTCCAGTAATATTCATATGGCGCTGAATTATCTGTCCATACCAGCTCTTCATCAATATAAAAATCGACATCGTCTATTCCAAAACCGGCACCCGCGCGCGCTATAATGGTTACGGGATAAAGTAAAACGGAATTGTCGGCCGGAGTCACAATCCTGATGGGAATATTGTCTTCCGGTTCAGTCGATCTATCGCCGCAACTAATTAAAAGAAGCGAAACGGCCGTCGTTAAAAGTAGAAAAGTTTTCAATCCTTTGCACATATCCTTAATATATGATATCGGTGTAAGTGGAAAAAGGTCAAATTTTTTTTTGGTCTATTATCAATAAAAAGGGGGGAATCGTATTTGCCCGCCGCATTTTGCGCGAAAATAATGATTTTTCTGGACAACCCGTCCTCAATCCTCTTTAATACCCTCGACACGGGAGGAATTATGACAACGCCGAGAAATCCTGATAATGAGCTTAACTACACCGAGATCGAATCCCCTCTGGGAGGGATAATTCTCGGGGAGCGCAATGGCAAAATATGCTTAACGGAGTTTAAGAGTGGCAGCCGGACCACAATTACCTTGAAGCTTCTGGCCAAACATTTCGGGGTGAAATTAAACCGGCGCGAAACGCCGACTTTGAAAAACGCGAAAAAGCAGCTAAGTCTTTATTTTTCAGGCAAATTGACCAACTTCGATCTCCCCCTGGAATATACGGGAACCAGGTTTCAAGAAACGGTCTGGAAACAGCTTGAGAAAATCCCGTTCGGCGGAACGGTTAACTACGGGGTGATCGCGGAAAAGATCGGAAATCAACGGGCTACACGAGCGGCCGGCGCGGCGATCGGGAAAAACAGGATTTCCATTATTATTCCCTGCCATAGAGTTATCGGAAAAAACGGATCGCTTACGGGATTTGGCGGCGGTTTGAGGAAAAAAGAATGGCTCCTGAAACATGAGGGAGCTATTTAAATTCCCTTTTAAGTCTCCTATGCCATAGACTGCAGGTTACAAACACCGCGCCTACAAAAACGGCTAAAAGCTTCAGATTCAGAAGATATCCCGCCAGTTCTGCCGCGGGCATTCCCCCGAATGCGGGGATATTTCTGAAGGCGCCGCCCAGAAGAAGCAAAAACCAGATATAGGTAACTCCCGTAAGCGTTGCCAGGATGATAAATGTTATCCCGACAGCATACGTAAATGCTTGCAGTCTTTTTTCAAACACAAAAACCTCCAGTTTTCCATAAATATTACACTTATATCCGATTTTAATTCATTTAAAAATAGTCCGGCTACAAACCGTAAACCTGCTTTGGCGCCAGCTCCTTGGGGAAGCGATCGAGCAGGGCTTTCCTGACCTCAAAACACAGGTGACAGTGATCCACATAGCCCGAAGACGCGTCAAAGCCGTATTCATCCGCGAGTTTCGCGGGTCCGCCTTTAACGATGTGAGACAAAATCGGGTGATTCATCGGATTATAATTTTTGATGATTTTTTTCAACGGTTTTTCCCACATATTGCCGACGCTTATTCCCTGGCAGGGGTGCAGATTTCCGTAGGGGTCCAGATGGAATCTTGACGGATTTTCGAATTCTTCATGGGGGCATTTATCGAAAATAGAATAATCCCGGCGCGGAAAATCTTCGATAAGCTTTTCCGCGGCACGGCCTTTAAGCAAAGCGCCGCCGCCTATTACCGGATCGCCTTTTTTCCCATCGGGATTTTCAATTAAGACGGGCTTATCGATACATATATCTCCAACCGGCATACCGAGCTTTTTCGCCGCATCGAGGGCGTAGGCCGCCGGGCCTTTTCCGCCATCGGGATTGTGAAACAGGTCATCTGAAATCGAAAGATCATCTATACCGATTTCCGCGATGGGCTTCAGCCACAATTCGGCGTCCCTCTCCGATTCCCCCCAGTAGGCGTTGGTAACAATGCCGGTTCTGAATCCCATTGATTTAGCCATAGATAAAGATTCCAGAAGAACGGGATAATATAGAAACGGTTCTCCCCCCTCAAAATAGGCGGTGTTGACTGTATCCGTATCTTTCATCTGTTTTAGAGCGTTTTCGACCCGATCGATGGTAAAAACACCTTCCGCTTCAGGGCTGGAAAATACAAAACAATGATCGCACTCAAAAGTACATTTATATGTTAGAAGAAAATGAATCTGGGTAAGCATAATATCCTCCTATTTCCTAATTATATTAACGAAAAAATACAAAATAAGATTCACCCGCGCAATCGATTTCAGTTTATGGTATCTATGGCAATAACAGGTAATTAAGTTAAAGACGATCTAACGTTCTGAATGGAGACCCCGTATCCGTGGAGAAGCGACTCCGAAAAGAACTCCAATCCCAGAATGAATTCCTCCATAACGCCGGTATCGTTCAACCTTTTCAGTTTTCTTTTGCTGAACTCTCCTGACGCAATCACGCCCATGGACAGCTTTTTGCCCAGAGAAGATAGTTTTACAATTTTATTCAGTTCTTCCACCTCTTTATTCAACGATACGGCTTTACAATACCGGTCGCAATCCAGAACGAAATAGTCCGCTTTCAGCTTGGCGGCTTTCTTTATAGAATCCACATCATCCTGGATCCGAAAGGCGATCAGGATATCTTCCACCTGCAAACGGGTAACGAAGGCCGACAATTCCTCGGCGCGATCTTCGTCATATTTGAATATCGCCATGGAGGGCTTGATCTCCTGCAGCGACTCGACCCATTGCTCATCGCCTGCGGTCTCCACCGTCAACCCGATATTAAGGGTGTCGCTTACGACCTCCAGTAAACGGCTTCGAGACGGCTCGTAATCGTCACCGGTATCCATTAAAACGCCGTCGGCGCCCGCCATCTCCAGAGACAGGCAATGTCTGAGAATCTCTTTTTGAGGATTTCCGATCTCGTAGAATCGCTCTATCGGTTTCAGGTTGGCCGTTAATCTCGCCATAGCCTAAGATTATCAGACAAATTGTTCCCAGTCAAGAGGGATTTATGGAGATTATCAGGAATAAAATAAAATATGGGGGTTTTTAAAATGAATATTTTTGTCGATAATAAAAGGGCGTATTGAGAGGTATTTTATATGGTAAATCTCTGGGTTAATATCTTTACGCCGGATTCCGTTTCCCGGCGCTGGTCGATTTTAAGGCCAAGCTTTTCATAGACGGAGCGCCAGAATCCTATGGCGGGTTCGTTGTCGACCAACTGAGCGATGAAATACTTTCCGGGAAATTTCCTGAAAAACATTGACGCGCCAAGCAGGCCATACCCTTTTCCCCTGAATTTTTTCAATATGAAAAATTCCTGAATGGAAATCTCGCAATCTTCGGGAATAAAGGGACGTTTATTCGCGAGTATAAAACCGGCGATTTTCGAATCGATTTTTATAAAAAACGCGGAAAATTCTTCTTTTTCCCAATAATAGCGAAGGTTCTGGTATTTATAGGATCCATCGGCGTCAAGCTTTAAAAAATCCGCGAACTCGGACATATCGTGAAGATACATCGACATCAGGTTTTTTAAAACCTCGCTATCGCTCTTTGTAACTTCTACGATTTCCAATCCCATCGTAATTCGCCTTTGTAATAGATACGATTTTATCATAACATAATTTATAGAATATGGCAACCGGAGGCTTTAGAAGAATTATCCGGTCGTGTTTAATTTGCCGGCGGGCAATCAGGACACGGTATCGGATCAGCCCCACCCTTGAAATAAGCTACGCCATATGTAATATCGAGACCGTTATATGAACAACTGCCGTTAACATCACCGCAGTAGAAGAACGTGTCGCAAGGAGGATCGGGACAAGAGCCGAAAGGACACATCGGATCGGCGGCGCCCTTGAAAAAGGCAACACCGAAGGTGATATCGAGGCCATTATAACTGTCGCTACCGTTAACATCGCCGGTAGTATAATCGCAGCCAATAAAACAGGGATTGTCAGTACAATTGAGGGTGTCATCCCAATCTCCACCCAGGGCGGTACATTCGGTTTCGGTATTATCAGCACAGTCCTGATTATTATTATAGCAACAACGTCCAACCTGCTGTAAGGCGCCATCATGAATTTTAACCGCCCAGCAGTCATTATCAGCGCCGCTGCCCGATTTAACATCGGCATAACCGAAAACCATTATATCGCCATTGGGATAGACCCTTATTTCAAAAGAATCATCCGAGTCGCCGGGGATTCCGTCATAATCATATATACCGGCCCATAAAGAATCGCCGACGGAATTTATCCTGACTACATAAAAGTCAAAGGGATAACCACTGGCGCCGCCGCAGATAACAAAGCCGCCATCCGAGGTTTTATCGATGGACTCGGCGAAATCGGAACTGGAGCTCCCGTACTCACGCCACCAGATCATATTCCCCAGCGAATCTGTTTTCATGGTTAAAAGACGCATATTTCCGGCATTCTTTGTCCGTCCGGCAATCATAAAACCCCCGTCATCCGTAATCTCGATATCGTCTCCACGGTCAACGTCGCCGTGAAAATCAAATGTCCGTGCCCACAAGGTATCTCCGTTGGAATCGGTTCTTAAAAGCCAGAGATTGGAGGTGGATGCATAGGCGTAGCTTCCGGTGATAGCGTATCCGTCGTCAGGCAACTGCACCGCCCCGTAGCCATACTCGTTACCGCCGCTGTATCCGTATAGTTTGCTCCAGGTTAGACTCCCGGTACTGTCGATTTTCGCCATATAAAGATCGCCGGAGCCGTTACCGCTATTATATCCCTGACCCAGCGCCAGGAAACCTCCATCGGAGGTCTGGATAATTTCCCTTCCGTAATCATTGTGTGCGATACTGCCATATCTGCGAGTCCACACCGTATCGCCATTAGGATAGATTCTCACCACGTACATATCATAATCGCTTACGGCAACGCTATATTCACCGCAGGCGATAAAACCGCTGTCGGCGGTTTGAATAACTGAATAAGCCATCTGCCACCTGGCGGCGCCATAATTCCGGGTCCACATGGTATCCCCGTTCGCGTCGCATCGAACCAGCCACATATCTCCATTGAGATACTTGCTCGATTCACCGCCGATAATAAATCCCCCATCATAGGTAATATCGCCGCAATAACCCAATTCAGTGGTGTCAACAAGGCCATAATGGCCGGTCCAGAGGGTATCCTGGGCGTTGATCACGGATACCATGGAAAAAAGCATGATAATCGCCAAACAAATCCTGTTCATTAAATTCCTCCAGAAGTAAACACAAAGCAGTATCTTTAATTTTCACATCTGTCGTTAGTTTGCTTTCAACCCGAAGATCTTAAATGGGCTTAAATAAGATAATGAAGACTATTTTAAATGCAAGATGTTTTTATCAATTTCATAGAGGCGGATGAGTTTTAAAGATCATTCCAGGGCATATTTATTTCAGTGTAGACTCCAGAACCGCGTAGACATTTTTTTCAATTCGGGATTTTATCTCTTCCTTTTTGGAATTTCCCTCGGTTTCAGACCAGAATTCCAGGTAGAGTTTATCTCTCAGGTTATCGACAAAAACCTCGAGTTCCGATCCGGATATTTCCAACGGAACATATTTGACATGTTTTTTCATATTTCCCCCCGATATGTTATCGGCATAATATTTTTAAAACGGCTATTCAGCCTAAAATGTAACTTCAGGGATGTATTATTTTGAGACACCCCGAATTTCGGATTAACAATATGATTATGAAGTGGTTAGGCGCCAAATGATTTCCGGAATCTTTTTTCAGGCGCCTACCTTCATCTTTTTTATCATTATTGTAGGCGAACTAAATCTATGGAAAAAGGCGATATCATCACAAATCGCCCCGATCCCCTTAAAGAAATCATCGGGTCCCGCCGCTATGGTAACATTGGCAACCGGTTTTACCCTTTTACCGTTTCTTACCAGTATGCCGTTTACACCAGCCGAATATTGCCCGTTGACAGAGTATAATCCCCAGCCGTGGATGTTTTCGACTATTATGCCTTTTTTACAGGAGGCTACGACATCTTCCACTCTATCATCGCCGGGAGCTATGTAAAAATTACTCGTTGAAATTCCAGGATTGGCGTTGTAATCATTTCTAATAGACGAACCGGTGGATTTCTCCCCGGCCCTGGCGGCCGTTCTGGTATCGTATAGGAATCCGGTGAGAATCCCTTTATCTATCAGTTTATTTTTCTGAGACGGAACCCCCTCATGATCGGCCGGCCGACTGGCGACACCCTGAAGCATAATCGCGTCATCATATATATTTAACCTGTCACTGGCAAAAGCCTCACCCTTTTTTCCGGCCAAGAATGACGTTCCCTTGAGGGCATTTTCTCCATTCAGAGCAAAACTCAATCCCCAGAGAATAGAGGTCGCCGCATACGGTGTGAAAATGATTTCGTAGTCTCCTCCGGAAACCGGAGTGCCCCCCACCAATCTCAGCGCCCTGGACACATATTTATCGACTATTTTATCCGCTGATGGCAGATCGTTAAAATGCCTTGCGCTTACATAACCCTCTCCGGGAAACATGTTTCCGTTTTTCGAGGCTATCACCGAAACGCCGATGCTATAATATGAAGATTTATAATTGGATTTAACACCGTTGGAGTTTATCAACTCATACTCCGACAGCACCTCCGAGCACCAGGCGCCGTTGGATTTGTCGATTAGAATATCGTAATCCATGGCGAGTTTTTCGAGATTTATCAGAAACGTGATTTTTTCGTCTGTTGAGACATTCATGCGGCTGTCATTAAAAATATCAAGGTCTCTTCCATACTGCCCGGGACCGGGAAGTATGGCGAATTCGTCGGGCTCCGTTTTCGCCGCCATATTCTTCGTTTTCCGAATCATATCATTCACGGATCTATCCGAGAGATCGGTGGTATGCGCGAAGGCGGTTTTACCATCCTTAAAGAATCTGACCGCCAGCCCGCCGGGAGTCGATTTCTCCACCGTTTCTAGTGCGCCCTCCCGGACTGTTAAGGATAGCGATTTCTGATTTAATCTGAAAACTTCCGCGGAATCAGCGCCGGCGCGCATGCATTTATCGAGAATTTTTTCCACAAATTCCATTTTACCCTCCTATGCCGTCCCGCCGACAGTTATTCCTTTTGCCACTCTTGCCGTCGGCTGCCCGGCTGTGACCGGCACCCACTGCCCCTTGCCACAGATACCCACACCCAGATCGAGATCATCAGCAACGGCGTCTATATTAGTCAATACATCGATCCCCTTCCCAATCAACGCCGCGCCGGAGACGGGAGCTGTAACTCTACCATCCTCAATCAGATATGCCTCACGAACATTGAAATTGAATTCGCCCGTTGTGGTATCGACAGAACCTCCGGACAAGGCTTTTACAAATAGCCCATTTTGGGTATCCGCGATAATATCTCCGCTTTTGGCAGTACCGTTGGCGAGAAAGGTATTGGTCATTCTGGGGATGGGGAAATACCGATACGACTCCCGCCTTCCGTTGCCGGTGGGCGAGGCATTAAGGAGTCTGGCCGAAATGAGATCGTGCATATAACCTTTTAAGATCCCATTCTCGATGAGGACATTTCTCCGTCCGGGCGTCCCCTCATCGTCGAAATCGGTGGTGCCGCGAGCGTTGGGCCAGGAGGAGTCGTCAACCAGCGTTACCAGGTTCGATCCAACCTTTTCCCCTATTCTGCCCGCGAATATGGAGGCGCCCCGGAAAACCGCGTCCCCCTCGAGCCCGTGGCCGACGGCCTCATGCATCAGCACGCCGCCCCAACCGGGATACAACACCACCGGCATTTCCCCCGATGGCGCCGGCTTGGCCTCCAGCATGATTACCGCCTCGTTGGCGGCGGTCCTGGCAGCCTTCTCAAGATCCACCTGATCGAAAAATTCAAAACCCTGGCGCGCTGACAGCCGCATACGCCCCCGATGGCGTACGCCGTTTTTCTCGGCCAGGACGTTTATCACCACCCAGATCAAAGGAATATCATTTTCGATCCTCAAGCCGTTGGAGTTGGCTATCTTGCGTCTTTTCATATGGTCGTAGTATTCGATATCCACCTGTGTTATGAGAGGATTAAAATCGCGGGCGGCCTGTTCGGCGTTTTGAATCAATTCCATCTTCACGGTTTCGGCGACATCGCTCACCGGGATTTCGACAGTCACGTATCCCGGAGGCGACTTTTTCGTCGGCGAAGCAACTTCACCAATTTCACCGGATTCCGATATGTACGCTGATGTCTCCGCGGCCGCCACGGCCTCCTGATAATCGAATCCGTTAATATAGGCATAACCGTTCTTGGGTCCTTCCGCGGTCCTGACACCTATTCCCCCGGAAACGCCAACAGTCGCTCTGGCAAAAGAGCCTTCGGACATATTAAAGGAGGTGGACGAGACCTCCTCTATGTATACTTCCGAGAAATCCCCTCCCTTCGACAAACCCTTTTCGAGAATCGCCGCTATTTGATCCTCATCAAGATCCCCTCTTACACCGGGCGAACAACCACTACCGGACAGAATGCTCATAATACCGGGATAAAGAGCGGCTCCAGCGGATATGGCGGCGGTGGATTTTAAGAATTCCCTTCTATCTATTTTCATACTTCCTCCGCGTTATTGCTTTGTCTCAATATGGTCACAAGATAGGCTCACATGCGTTAATAATACAATTTATTTTTTATAAAAAACAATCCCCAAATTACAATTTTCGGGAACGAATTTAAGAAAGTGTAGTTCTATTCCCATGATAAATAATAAGTATCGATAATTCGAGACCGAGGCTTAAGTTGATTTGCCGACCGGAAATCCGGACCCAGTTTTTTCGTTATCAATTGACAAACCCGATTTCAAGAATATATTGTAAGATTAAGTCCGATATGGGGATAATTGACAAAAAACATTACCGGAGGAATAATGTCTACGAGGTCTGCTGTAAAAAAAGTAAAACCTAATAAAACAGGGCTGTCTGAAGACATTTTGCTCGGATTATATATCAGTCTTGTTAAAACCAGAACCACCGATGAAAGATTGCGAAAATTATTTCGGCAGGGCAGGTTTGCCGGAACGTACTTTTCGGCAGTAGGGCAGGAAGCCACGACCGTTGGTCCGACTTTTGGGTTACGTAAAGAAGATATAATCGCGCCGTCACACAGGGAAATCGGGGCGGCGATTACCAAAGGAATCCCTCTCGAAAAGATATTTGCCCAGGTATACGCCCGCTCAAATTCACCGGATAAGGGTAAATCGCATCCCTGCCATTACGGTGATCGGGAGTTGGGAGTTATCCACCCCTCATCCACCGTCGCCAGCCAGTCTATTGTCGGCACCGGCTGCGCCATGGGATTCCAGCTTCAAAAAAAGGATAATGTCGTAATAGGTTTTTTCGGTGAGGGTGGAACGTCGAGGGGCGGCTGGCATGAAGCGTTGAATTTCGCCGGTATACATAAGCTGCCGATAGTTTATATCTGCCAGAACAACCTCTGGGCGGAATCGGTCCCCTCGACCAAACAGGCCGGTATAGAAAACTTTTCCGACAGGGCGAAAGCTTACGGTTTTCCGGGAGAGACCATCGATGGAAACGATCTGGTGCTTGTTCATAAAAGGGCATACGAGGCGGTCCAGCGGGCGCGGGCGGGCGACGGCCCGACGCTTATCGAATGCAGGACCTACAGATGGTACGGGCATTCGGAGATCGACCCGGCCGATTATCGCTCTCCCGATGAAATCGAACACTGGAAGAAAAAAGATCCGGTCGTTCAACATGAGAAATTATTAATGGATCTCGGAATATTGACCGTGGAAAAACGGGCGGCTATTATAGAGGATATCAACCAGGAAATCGAAGAGGCGATAGCTGTCTCCGAGGCGGCTAAATATGTCGAACCAGAGGAAGCCTACAATGATGTTTACTCTGAAGCGTTTCCGGTGAGAAGAGAAGAGAATATAGATGGCTGACAAAAGAGAACTGCGGGGCAAAAGGCCCTCCGAATCTGAAATAATAATGACGGAGTTGGCCATACCCAATGACGCCAATATTCTGGGGAACGTATTGGGCGGCCGGGTCATGCACTGGATCGACTTGGCGGCCGCTACCGCCGCGCATCGTCACTGCAGAGCCCTCTGCGTAACGGCGGCAATCGAGGGATTATCGTTTTTAAATCCCATCAAGGTCGGTTATCTGGCGCATTTAAAGGCCAGGGTCGTTTGCGTGGGGACCTCATCGCTGGTAGTAAAGGTGGATGTTCATTCCGAGAATATGGACACCGGCGAGAAGAAGAAAACGTCGGAGGCTTACCTGACATTCGTTTGCCTGGATAAAAACGGCGTCCCCAAACCGGTTCCTCCTCTAATTCTGGAGACGGAGGAAGAAAAGGCCGAATGCGAAAAGGCCAGAAAAATAAGAAAAAGAATGCTGGAGATAAAAAGGCAGGAAAAAGAATGAAAAAAACCACGTTTATTGAGGCCATCACGGAAGCCCTGTACGAGGAGATGGAGCGAGATGAACGGGTATTTTTGATCGGCGAGGACATAGGAATTTACGGCGGCGTATTCAAAGCCACCAAAGGCCTCCTGGACAAATTCGGCCCGGAGCGCGTGATCGATTCGCCGATTTCGGAGGTTTATATCGCGGGCGGTTCCGTGGGAGCCGCCATGGTGGGAATGAAGCCCGTGCCGGAGATACAGTTTGCGGACTTCATAACGCCGGCCATGGACCAGCTCATTCAACAGGGCGCTAAAATGAGATACCGCACCGGAGGACAATGGACCTGCCCCTTGACCGTAAGAGTTTGCTGCGGCGGTGATGTGGGCGGAGGATTGTACCATTCGCAGATCAATGAGCAATGGTTCTTCTCACAATCCGGGCTAATCGTGGTAATGCCGGCCACTCCCTATGATGCCAAGGGACTATTGAAATCGGCCATAAGAGGCGAAGATCCGGTTATCTATTTCGAACACAAACGGCTGTATCGCTGGATTAAAGAAGACCTGCCCGAAGAGGATTTCACGGTGCCCATGGGAAAGGCGGCGGTGAGAAAAGAGGGATCGGATTTGACAATCGTTTCATACGGTTTAATGCTACATCATTCCCTGCAGGCCGCCGAGGCGCTGGAGAAAAACGGTATTTCCGCGGAAGTCATAGACATGCGCACTCTGAAACCGTGGGATATCGAGACCATAATGGAATCGGTTAAAAAAACCTCGCGGGTTTTGCTGGTACAGGAGGGTCCGAAAACCGGCGGGGTGATGGCCGAGATATCCGCCTCCATTACCGAGGAGGTATTCGACTATCTTGACGCTCCTATCACGCGTCTTTGCGGGCTCGATGTTCCCGCCATACCTTTTGCCCCTCCCATGGAACACTTCTTTCTTCCCAACGCCGATAAGATCATCTCGGCAGCGACAAAATTAATGGAATATTAAGGAGGATCTGTGGAATATAAAATTGTTGTTCCCCCTTTGGGAGAATCGGTAGTCGAAGGAACCATAGTCAAATGGTTGAAAGCCGAGGGAGAAAAGGTCAAGGTTGACGAGCCGTTGGTGGAGATAATGACCGACAAAATCAATATCGAAATTCCATCGCCGCATGAAGGGACCATGATAAAGCATCTGGCGCCGGTGGACACGGTGGTGGAGATTGGCACTGAGATAGCGGTTATGGAAATCGAGGGCGAGGCTATAAAGACCAAAGCGTTTCAAACCACGGCGGAGGATGGAAAAGAACATATTCCCGGAGAGCAAAGCACCGCGGCTCCCTCCGAGGAATTTGTGGGGACCACCGCGCATCATGAAAAGATGGGGATACACGCCGATAAAGAAGCCATCGATGCCGGTATAAAGGCTGTAAAATCGTCCCCCATTGTAAGAAGGCTGGCTAAAGAACATTTCATCGATCTGCGCCTGGTGAACGCCACCGGCAAAAATAAGCGTGTTACCAAAGACGACGTAATAAGTTATATCAATTCCCGACATTCCATCGACAAGAAGAAACCGGATTTCATCTGGCCGGATACCGACGTCGAGGAGGTCATACCGATTACGGGCGTACGCAAAGTTATAGCCGAGCATATGGAAAAATCGGCCTTTAGCATACCGCATGTGACGACTTTCGACGAATGCGATATGTCGGACCTGGTGGGCTGGCGCAGAAAATATGTCGATAAGATCGAAGCCGAACACGGTATAAGAATTACCTATATGCCGTTTTTCGTAAAAGCGGTAATTCACGCCGCCAAAGATTTCCCCTGGGTCAACGCCACGTTCGACGGCGACAACCTGCATGTTAAAAAGAATTTCAATATCGGTTTCGCGGTGGCCCGCGAAAATTCGTTGATAGTTCCGGTGGTAAGAAACTGCGAGCAGAAATCTATCCTGCAAATATCCAGCGAAATGAGGGAGCTTGGAGAAAAGGCCAACGCGGATAATCTCGAAATGAAAGATATAACCGGAGGGACATTTACTATAACCAACGCCGGCATGTTCGGCGCCACGGCCTCGACGCCCTTAATAGCACATCCCCAGGTTGCTATCCTGGGTGTCCATAAAATAACAGATAAACCCGTCGTACAAGATAATGAAATTGTTATAAGACCGATATTGAATTTCGGACTTTCTTTTGATCATCGTGTTGTCGACGGCGGTTACGCGGTGCAGTTTTTACGTAAGATGATAGAGTATCTTGAAATTCCTGAAAGCTGGTTGATTGGAGTGATTTAAATGGCTGACAAGTATCAATTAGTGGTGATAGGCGGGGGACCCGGGGGGTATGTGGCGGCTATTCGCGCCGCTCAACTCGGTTTGAAAACCGCCATTGTGGAAAAGGAATATCTCGGCGGGGTCTGTCTTAATTGGGGATGTATACCGTCCAAGGCTTTGCTTTACGCGACGGAACTGAAAAGAACCATCGAGCATGCCAAAAGAATGGGCCTGAACGCCGATAATGTTACCATCGATATCGACAAATTAAGAAAACATAAAGACGATACCGTTAAGAGATTAACCGGCGGTGTTAAACTGCTCCTGGAAAAAGCCGGGGTGAAAATCGTCAATGGCGAGGCGTCGTTTACCAACGCCGGAAAAATCGAGATATCCGACGGCGCCAAAAAAAGTTACCTGGAGGCGGATAATTTTATCATAGCCACGGGAGTTTCGGTGGCCTCTCTTCCCATGCTGAAAATAGACGGTAAAACAATTATCAGCGCTAAAGAGGCGATCGACCTTCCATCGGTGCCGAAAAGGTTCGGCATTATCGGCGCCGGTCCTATCGGCGTCGAGATGGCGACGGTGTATAATACGCTGGGTTCGGAGGTAACGATTATTGAACTACTGAATGACGTCCTTCCCATGCTGGATAAAGAGATATCAAAAGCGGCCGAGAAAGCTTACACTAAGCAGGGCATGAAAATACTGACCGGGTCGCAAGTTACGTCTTCCGAAAAAAAGGACTCCGGCATCGAACTGACCGTGGAAACACCCGCCGGCGAGGAGAAATTCACTTTTGATACGGTATTGGTCTCCGTGGGTATGACGCCCAATACCAGGAAGCTCAACCTGGATAACGCTGGGGTAGAAACCGACAAGAAGGGATTC
>CBFCYP010000007.1:0-40897 GCA_965602185.1 uncultured bacterium | reverse complement strand
TGGCGGCCGCGCATCTGGATCACGCTATCCGGGTGGCATCATCGAAGGACAGGGAATTTTGCCGGGAATTATGCCGTAAATTGAAAATCAAATTCTATTCCCGCCGCATTGACATAAAGAGGCTCGCAAGAAGAGATAGATCGAATGTAGAGGAAACCGGCCGTGATATGCGGTACGGTTATTTCAATTCCATTTGCGCGAAATACGGCTATAAAAAAATCGCCACCGGACACACCATGGATGACAACGCCGAGACGGTTTTATTCAATCTGGCGCGGGGCTCAGGATTGAAAGGTCTTACCGGTATTTCTTTGAGACGCGGCAAAATCATCAGGCCGCTAATAGAGACTAGGAAATCCGAGATTGTTAACTGGTTGAAAATTAACAAGATCAAATACAGGATCGACCCGACCAATCGGTCAATTAAATATTCGAGAAATAGAATCCGTAGCAGGATTCTACCTGAACTGGAGAAAATAAACCCGGAGATTGTAAGGTCCCTTTCACGTTTATCGAAGAATGTTTCAGAGGATATTGAATTAATCGAAAAAGCGGGTGTATTAGTTTACGAAAAGGCCCTGATCGACAGCGGTAAGAGCAAAATAGTCCTTGATTTACGGAAACTGTCCGGGTATGATAAAAGTTTAGTGAAAAGAGTGGTTTCAGAGGCGTTTTACAGGTTGAGTGGTGCCAGGAAAAGTCCGTCTTTTGAGCTTTTATCTCGCGTAAATGAGACTCTGGACGGCAAAAGCGGGATCAAATCGCCGTTAGGGAGAAAGATCTGGATGGAGAAATCGCAGGATCAGGTTTCGATTTTCAAGGCAGAACTTGAAAGTTTCGAAGGGGTCAGAATACCTCTTTCGGTTCCGGGGATCACCAGGATTCCCGGGCATAATTTTGAAATGCGAACAAAGATTTTAAGAAAAACCGCGTTAAGATCGTTAAAAACGAAACCTTCGGCGGCGTTATTGGATAATAGTAAGGTACCAGAGCCGGAAGTTCGTTTCCGGGAGAGGGGCGACAGGATAAAACCGTTTGGAATGAAAGGGACCAAACTATTGTCGGATCTTCTTATCGATAGAAAAATCCCGTCTTTTGAAAGGGATAATATACCCCTGGTGGTTTCGCGAAACCGGATCGCCTGGGTGGCCGGGGTCATTATTTCCGAAGATTTTAAGGTGGAAAAAACTACCGCCGAAGTTTTAAGGATTGAAATGTGCAGACGTTGATCGCAAAAAGAAAGCTTCAATCGAAAGTTAGAACTCTGGGCAAGAAAATAGCGGCCGATTATAAAGACAGGCGCCCGGTTTTTATAGGGATATTAAAGGGTAGTTTTATTTTCATGGCCGATCTGATCCGGGCCGCCGATATAGATTGCGAGCTGGATTTTATGGGGATCGCGTCATATGGGGAATCAAAAAAGGGCGAGGGGATTATAAGACTTATAAAAGATGTTAATCTGAATATAAAGGGACGCCACGTAATAATAGTCGAGGACATAATTGACAGTGGGTTAACGGCGAATTATATTAAAAAATACCTGCAGTTGAGGCAGCCGAAGTCGATCGAATTTGTGGCATTGCTTGACAAAAAGAAGGCACGAAAGGTCGACATAGACATAAAATATACTGGATTCGAGTTGCCCGAGGTTTTTGTGGTAGGTTACGGTTTGGATTACGGCGAGCGATACAGACATTTGCCGTTTATTGCGAAGGAATAGAAAATGACAAAATTTTTTAATGAAAATAACTTTGATGATAAATTGAAAAAGCAACAACCGGGCGGCCGCGATGGTCCTCCCAAAGGATCGCCCCCGGATGATGGAGGCCCCAGTTTCAACTGGCAGAAAACCGTCAAGACCATGGCCTTCTGGGCGATCATCGTGCTGCTTTCGTTCTGGGCGTTCAATCATTATTTCGGGCCGGGGCGCGATACAGTGGAGATATCGTATACGGAGCTCAGAGACCAGGTTGAAATCGGTAATGTCAGGAAGGCTACATTCGAGGATCGAAAAGTAACCGGCGAGTTCAATTCCGAATATACAAAAGTTGCCCGGGGCAAAGAGGTTTCCGCCACCAAGTTCCAGAGCATGATTCCGTTTACCGGCGATGAGGAATTGCTTAAACAGATGCAGGAAATGGACGTTCTTATAGAGGCCAAATCCACCTCCAACTGGGGAAGCCTGTTCACGTATGCTTTGCCGTGGCTCTTTTTAATATTCTTTTGGTTTTTCATGATTCGTCAGATGCAGGGAGGTCCGAGAGGGATATTTTCCTTTGGCAAATCCAAAGCGAAACTTCTTTCGGGCACCAGGCCCAAAGTGACGTTTATGGACGTCGCCGGTTGCGACGAGGCCAAGCAGGAACTTCAGGAAATAATCGAATTCTTGAAAGATCCGGGGAAATTTCAGAAGCTGGGCGGCAAGATACCCAAGGGGGCTCTTCTTCTGGGGGCTCCGGGTACCGGTAAGACATTACTGGCGCGTGCCGTTGCCGGAGAGGCTCAGGTGCCGTTTTTTTCAATGTCGGGATCGGACTTTGTCGAGATGTTTGTTGGTGTCGGTGCGTCGAGGGTTCGTGACCTTTTCGAACAGGGCAAAAGAAACGCTCCCTGCATTATCTTTATTGATGAGATCGACGCCGTGGGAAGGCATCGTGGGGCCGGTCTGGGCGGCGGTCATGACGAACGCGAGCAGACTCTCAATCAGCTTCTGGTCGAGATGGACGGGTTTGAATCCAACGAGGGTGTAATTCTTGTAGCCGCGACCAACAGACCCGATGTCCTTGACCCGGCGTTGCTGCGTCCCGGCAGATTTGACCGTCTGATTGTGGTGGATCAGCCGGATATTAAAGGCCGGGAGGGCATATTGAAGGTCCATGCCAAGAAGATAAAGCTGGGCGATGATGTTGACTTAAAGATTGTCGCCCGCGGTACACCGGGGATGTCGGGAGCCGATCTGGCGAATCTCGTTAATGAAGCCGCTCTGCTGGCGGCCAGGAAAGATCATAAAGCTGTATCCATGGCCGACTTCGAGGAAGCCAAGGACAAGGTCATGATGGGCACCGAGAGGAAATCCATGGTGATATCGGCGGAGGAGAAAAAGACGACGGCATACCATGAAGCCGGGCATGCGCTGGTGGCAAAGCTTATACCGGGGTCCGATCCGGTTCATAAAGTCACGATTATTCCTCGCGGTCTGGCTCTGGGGCTGACTCACTACCTGCCCATAGATGAACGTCATACTTTGGCGAAAGAATACCTCGAGACCAGGCTTGTTCACATGATGGGGGGACGAGTGGCGGAAAAGCTCAAATTTAACCATTTGACTACCGGAGCCGGAAATGATCTTCAACAGGCTACGACGCTGGCTCGTAAGATGGTATGCGATTGGGGAATGTCGGAGAAGATCGGGCCGCTGTCGTTTGGAGGCCGGGACGATGAGATTTTTATAGGCAGGGATTTTGCCAAGCGTAGAGATTATTCCGAGGTCACGGCGATGAAAATCGACAATGAAATAAAACGAGTGGTACTTGAAGCCGAGCAGAAAGCAACCGGGCTTTTAAGCAAGAATATTGATAAGCTTGACCTCCTGGCGGAAGCGTTGCTGGATAAAGAGATTCTCGACGGGCATGAAATAGATAAAATTTTACAGATGGATGAGGGAAAAGCGGTGGAAAAGCAAGCCGATAAAAAATCCAATCCTGACGGAGAGGATAAAAATGGATAAAAAAACCATCGCCAGGGGTATTGACCTGGTTCTGGACGGTCTGGGACTAGACAGATCCCAGGAGGGGCTGCGAGACACCTCCAGGCGGGTGGCTGAATTTTACGCCGAATTTTTCGCCGGCCTCAAGGAGAATCCCAGAGAAGCTCTGAAGTTGTATCATGCCGAAAACAGAGACGAGATGATTATAGCCAAAGACATATCGTTTTATTCAATGTGCGAGCATCACCTGCTTCCCTTTTTCGGACATGTACATCTGGCCTATATACCTGAAAACAACTCTGTCATCGGATTCTCGCGGCTGGTCAGGATGGTCGAACTGATATCGAGGCGCCCTCAAATTCAAGAGCGGATGACTACGGAGATCGCCGATACCATCTATGAGACGGTTGAGCCCAAAGGCGCGCTGGTAATTGTCGAGGCGGAACAGCTCTGTTTAACCATGAGGGGGTTGCGGCAGCCCGGTATAAAAACCGTAAGTTCCGCAATAAGAGGCGCGCTGAGGAAAGACGCCACTCGCGAAGAAGCGTTGATGCTTATCAAATCCATGTAGATATAACCGGAGGGTATTTTTGAAGGCTGTACTGAAGGGTCTGGGCGAACGTCCCCTTATTATGGGCGTTTTGAATGTCACAGCGGATTCTTTTTCAGACGGGGGCAGGTTCATCGATCCGGAGAGAGCGCTGGATCACGCCTATTATTTGGCGCAGTCGGGAGCCGACGTACTGGACGTCGGAGGCGAATCATCACGGCCCGGGGCGGAGGAAATTCCCGCGGATGAAGAAATAAAAAGGGTTATTCCCATCATCAAGAAAGCGGCGAAGAAATTAAAAATCCCTATTTCGGTGGATACGGTTAAGTCGGAGGTGGCGGAAAGAGCATTTGACGCCGGTGCTTCTATTTTGAACGATATCTCGGCATTGAGAATGGACGAAAATATGGCCGCTCTGGCCGCCGCAAATGACGTGTATGTTATTCTGATGCATATGCGCGGTACCCCGGCTGATATGCAGAAGAATACGGAATATGACGATATTATAGGAGAAATATCGGGATTTTTGAAAGAATCCGCGTTAAAGGCCATAGAGAAGGGGATAAAAAAAGAAAAAATCATAATCGATCCCGGCATAGGTTTTGGAAAATCAGTTGACGGCAATTTCGTAATACTTAAAAACCTTGATAAATTCCTCAAGTTGGGTTATCCTGTTATGGTTGGAGCGTCGAGGAAGTCATTTATTGGGAAAACCCTTGGAGTTGATCCGGACCAGAGGCTTGAGGGTTCCATCGCCGCGGCGTGCTACGCGGTTATGAACGGGGCTGATATTGTAAGGGTGCACGATGTTGTTGAGACCGGGAGGGCTATTACTATTATAGAGAAAATTTCGACAGCGGACAGGGCATGACATTATTTAAGATTGATTTTATAAGCGTTACGCTAATCGATTTAATAGATATCATAATAATATCATATTTTTTTTACAGAGTGCTGCTTTTTTTGAAGGAAGCGCGATCCACTCAGATCACGATTGTTTTATTTATCGTGTTCACCGTGGGTTTCCTGGCGTTCTGGATCGATTTAAACATGGTAAAGTGGATTTTTTCCAACGTTTTTATAGCGGGCGTAATAATAATGGCGGTTCTTTTCCAACCCGAGCTCAGGAGCGCACTGTCGAAGCTGACCAAGAGCAGATTTGTTCGATATATAATCAAGACCAAATCGGGCGATCTCGTAGACGAAATAGTGACGGCGGTTTCCAAACTGGCGGATATGCATTACGGGGCCCTGATAGCGCTGGAAAGAAATGTAAAACTGAAAAGCGTGCTGGAAACCGGGAAACCGCTGAATTCTCACATAACCCACGAACTGCTTCAAACCATATTCACGCCGTACACGCCTCTTCATGACGGAGCGGTTGTGATAAGAGGTGATACTGCCCTGGCCGCAAGCTGTACTCTTCCCCTCTCGCAGAATCCGGCCTACCATAGGCTCCACGGAATGCGGCACAAAGCCGGGGTGGGGGTAACCGAAGATTCGGATGCATTGGTCGTGATAGTCTCGGAGGAGACCGGGCAGATCTCTTATGCCATGGAGGGCAATCTTCATCGAGATATAAACCCGCAGGAACTGGGAAAAATCCTGACCGAGCATTTCAATCAGGGAAAATAGGCAATTGTTTGTCGATTATGCCGAAATCGAGGTAATCGCCGGAAAAGGCGGTGATGGAGCGGTCAGTTTTCATCGCGAAAAATATGTGCCCAAAGGAGGGCCCGATGGGGGCGATGGAGGCAACGGCGGAGATATCTATGTCAGAGCATCCAGTAATCTCTCAACTCTGCTGGATTTTCGATATAAGAAGCTGTATAGGGCTCCGAACGGACAGCGCGGGGGCAAAAACAATAAAACGGGCGAAAGCGGCAAATCGATATACATAAAGCTTCCCGTAGGGACAATTATTGCCGATCCGATAACGGGACATATTCTGGCCGATTTAACTGAGAATGGAATGGAAGTCCTTATCGCAAAGGGCGGGAAACGCGGAAAGGGAAATACGAGGTTCAAATCCTCCACGAATCAAACGCCCAGAAAGGCGGAGGAAGGTCGGCCGGGCGAAAGAATGAAAATTACCCTGGAGCTGAAAAGCATAGCCGACGTGGGGCTGGTCGGTTTTCCGAACGTGGGGAAGTCGACTTTGTTATCGAGGCTTTCAGCCGCTCGCCCGAAAATAGCCGATTATCCTTTCACGACCAAGGTCCCCAATCTCGGGATCGTTCCCTTGAAAGGTTATCGCAGCTTTGTCATGGCCGATATACCCGGTTTGATAGAGGGAGCGCACCAGGGCAAAGGTATGGGCACTCAATTCTTAAGGCATATTCAGAGGACCAGGATACTGGTTTACCTGCTCGATGTTACTTCCCCCGAACCGGTTAAAGAGCTCGAGATATTAAGGCAGGAGATGGAATCTTTCGATAAGTTGCTGGTAAAAAAACCCTCAATTACCGCGTTTAATAAAATAGACCTGGTTTCGGAAAGGCCGGTCAGGATTGACGGCTTCGATGGCGGACATGATTCTACCTGTTACATTTCCGCGATTACGGGGGAAAACATTGAGTTTTTTTTAGAAAGTCTCTTGGAAATTTTATTCAAAGATGATTGACGAAAACTTAGCGATCTGGGCGTTAGCGGCCATTGAAGGCATCGGTTTTGCCCGAATACGGCTTTTATTAGGGCGGTTCGGGAAGGCCTCGGCGGTATTCGAGCAGACCGTTCAATCGTTGACCGAGATTGATTCGTTCAATGAAAAAGCGGCTAAGAGTATTTTGAAACCGATAGACTGGGATCTCATCGAGAAAAAATTTAAGGAGTCTTTTCCTGAAAATTCCGGATTCGTATCTATAACGGATGATAATTATCCGGAAAAATTGAGAAATATTCCCGATCCGCCGCCATATTTTTACTTTACGGGGCAGTTGAATGTTTTAAATGGTCCCAGCCTGGCGGTGGTGGGATCGAGAAAGCCCAGCGATTACGGCCGGCGGATTACCAGTAATATAGTAGGCGAGCTTGCGGCTTCGGGAGTTACGATAGTATCGGGATTGGCGTATGGAATTGACTCGGTCGCGCACAACGCGGCCCTGAAATCGGGGGGCAGGACGGTTGCGGTTTTCGGGAACAGCCTGGATATTATATACCCGGCCGGCAACAGGAAACTGGCCGATGAAATAAGAAAGACAGGCTGCCTGATATCGGAATTCCCCAGGGGGACGAAACCGGCGCCATTTAATTTCCCGGTTCGCAACAGAGTTATCTCCGGGCTTTGCGAGGGCGTTCTGGTTGTGGAAGCGCAGGAGAGATCGGGGGCTCTGATCACGGCGAATCACGCGCTTGAGCAAGGTCGGGACGTTCTGGCGGTACCGGGCAATATCGACAACAGGCTAAGCGACGGCCCCAACAAGCTGTTGAAGCAGGGTGCCGTACCGATATCTTCAGCCCGGGATATTTTCGATAATTTTAGATGGCATAGACCAGAGGAAGAAAAGAGACGGTCAATCGAAAAACCGAATCTTTCCGGAGAGGAAAAAATAGTATTCGATCATTTATCGGTAAAACCGGTTCACCTGGACGAACTGATAAGAAAGGCGGGTCTTGGTCCTGGCAAAACGGCGGAAGCTCTATTGAATCTGGAACTGAAAGGTTTTATTATGCGTAAACCCGGTAATTACTTAGTGCTGACCTGATGATAGAAGTAGAGATTATGATTACGAATAAACTCGGTCTGCATGCACGTCCGGCCGCGAAACTGGTGCAGACGGCCTCGAAATTTGAATCAAACATTGTGTTAATAAAGGAAAACCTTGAGGTTAACGCCAAAAGCATAATGGGCGTTATGATGCTGGCGGCGGAAATGGGGACCACCATCACCATCAGGGCAGACGGACCCGATGAGAACGACGCGGTTAACGCGGTGGCGCATGTATTCAATTCCAGATTCGGGGAAGAGTGATTTTGGCAAGCAGAACCGAAAAAATCCATTACGGGATACCGGCATCGCCCGGAGTTATTATAGGCGTCGTAAAATCATTGTCTTTTGAGACCAGGACGATTCCCAGAGAAATTATAACCGATACGGAAGAGGAGATCCGGACGTTCAGGGCGGCTATAGATAATGTAAGAAGAAACCTCGAGAAAACAGTGGACAAGATTCTTCAAAGGCTCGGCCCTGAATTCGCCAGAATTTTCGAGGCTCAGGCCATGATTGCCGACGATCAGGTCTGGAATTCCAATGTTGAAAAAAGGATAAAAGAGGAAAAAATCTGCGCCGAATATATTTATTTCGATGAAGCCAACCGGGTAATAAAACAGCTGGGAAATTCCAACGACGCGTATCTTCGCGAAAGGGTGCAGGATATCGAATCCGTAACGTCAAAATTAGTCAACCGTATGAAGGGAGAAAAGCGCGCCACCTTTAAAGGGCTCAAAGGCGCCACCGTGGCGACCGCGCGTTATATTCATCCGGGGGATATACTGACATTTTCGATAAAGAGGAATCTCGGATTCGCCACCGGCATAGGCGGAGCGACCTCTCATGTGGCATTGATGGCAAAATCGCTTTCGGTGCCGGCGGTTCTGGGTCTGGGAGATGTAACGGAGAAAATCTCGACCGGCACGAGAGTTATTCTCGATGGATACAAGGGGATTCTCATAATTAATCCTTCCCCGGCGACGAGGAAACGATACCGGGAGATAAAGCAATCGGAAGGTCAGCTAAAAAGGCAGCTGGGCCAGCTCAAGTCAAAACCGGCGGTTACCAAAGATAAAAAAGGGATTGAAATTCTGGCGAATATCGAACTGCCCGCCGAAGTGCCCAAAGTTATTTCATCGGGGGCATCGGGTATCGGGCTTTACAGGACCGAGTACCTGTTCCTAATAAAGCCGGAGTTTCCATCATTTGAGGAGCAATACAGGACTTATTCCTCGATATTGAGGAAAATGGGGGACCGTCCCGTGGTGATAAGGACATTTGATCTGGGAGGAGATAAGTTCCCCGGAATCGCCAGTAGGAAATTTGAACTGAATCCGTTTCTCGGGTGGCGCGCCATCAGGGTTTGCCTCGATCAACCCGACATTTTCAAAATTCAGTTGAAGGCTCTGTTGAAAGCGTCCAGATACGGCAATCTTTCGATAATGATTCCCATGATATCGAACTATGATGAGTTGACGCAGACGCAGAGGATACTCGATGAATGCAAGACGGAATTGCGCAGAGATAGAGTAAGGTTCAAGGAGAATATTCCCCTGGGGATAATGCTTGAAGTGCCGTCGGCCGTACTGATCGCCGAATTTTTAGCGAGAAAGGTCGATTTCTTTTCGATCGGTACCAACGATCTGATACAGTATACCATGGCGGTTGACAGGGGCAATGAATTGCTATCGAATCTATATCAGAGTTTTCATCCCTCGGTTTTGAGTTTGATTAAAACGTCCATACAAGCGGCCCGGACCCAAAATATCAAGGTGTCGGTTTGCGGGGAGATGGCGGCCGATCCTCTTGGCGCCGTCCTGCTTGTCGGCCTGGGCGTGGACGAGCTGTCGGTAAGTTTTCAGTACGTCGGCCTGTTGAAGAAAGTGATCAGATCGATTGATTTTGAGACGGCCAGAAACATCGCCAGAAAAGCCCTGAGGATGAAAAGCGAGCAGGAGATCGTTTCGTATGTAGAAAAAGAGGTGAAAAAGAGATTCCCGGATCTTGATAATATAATGGCTTTTATGAAAAGGAATTCCAATGGATGATATCATTGAATTGAAAAAGCGGCATGACACATACAATATGTTTGAGATGATAGCCTCCATACCCGACCAACTGGAGGAAGGACTTTCCATTGCTGAAAATGCGAATCTGACAGGATTGGAATCGGAGACTTTCAATACGGTGGTTCTGGCAGGTATGGGAGGATCGGCGATCGCGGGAGATCTTTTAAAAAGCCTTATGATTTCCGATATTCAAATACCGTTTATGGTGCAGAGGAATTACAGGCTGCCCAGATTTGTTAATAAAAAAACCCTGGTGATATGTTCGTCCTATTCGGGCAATACCGAAGAGACGTTATCGGCGTTTGAAGACGCTCTGGCGTCGGGGGCCCATGTAATAGCCATCTCAACCGGCGGGCGGCTCGCGACCAGGGCCGCGTATAACAAAATTCCATTTATCGCCATACCCGAGGGATTTCCCCCCAGGGCGGCATTGGGATATTCATTTTCGGTACTGTTATCAATTTTTTCGAGGCTCGGTATTTGCGGAGATGGCAGAAGCGATATTATGGCTGCCGCACTCGCATTAAGAGATCGAAATGCTCTTTACCAGCCGGGAAATGAGGATAATCCGGCTCTTTCACCGGCAAAAAAAATAAAAGGTCGAATTTCTCTTATCTACGGGGGCCAGGACAGTCTGGACGCGGTGGCCGCCAGGTTCAAGGGGCAGTTATGTGAAAACTCCGAAGCGCTCGCTTTTGCCAATCAGTTTCCGGAGTTCAATCACAACGAAATCGTGGGCTTAGGCGGTCTCAAAGAAACGGGGAAAAAATTTATCGCCATATTTTTAAGAGACATTGAAGACCACAAGCGCGTTGTAAAACGGTTTGATATTGTCGGCCGTTTTCTCAGAGATAAAGGGATTGATGTTATTGAATTGACCACGGAACAGGGGCCGAAAATTTCAAGATTTTTCACGATGATCCAGTTGATTGATTTTTGCAGCTACTATCTGGCATTGCTTAACGGCGTGAATCCCTATGCCACTGAGGCGATTGACCTTTTAAAGAGAAAGCTGTCATAATGAAATTGAGGTTTATATGAAAGCTATTATACCGGTCGCGGGCATCGGAACCCGATTAAGGCCGCATACTCATACGGCTCCGAAGGCTCTCCTGCACGTCGCGGGCAAACCGATTCTCGGACATATCCTGGATGGATTAGTCGCGTTTGGAATTGACGAGGTCGTATTCGTTGTCGGTTTTCTGGGCGAAAAAATAGTCGATTATGTAAGAAAGAACTATAAAATCAGGTCCAGTTTTATAACGCAGAAGGAACTTAGCGGGCTGGGCTGGGCGATTTATCTTACCAGGGAACATATCCTTGAAGATCCTGTCCTGATAATACTGGGAGATACGATTTTTGAAACGGATTTAAATGCTATGATTAGTTCCGAGTACGATGTTATCGGCACCAAAATTGTCGAGGATCCCAGACGGTTTGGAATCGCCGAGACCGACGGTAAATTTGTGACCAGGTTGATAGAAAAGCCGCAAGATCCGACGTCGAATCAGGCGCTGATGGGCATATACCATATTAAATCCACCGGCCTTTTCTCCACCTGCCTGGAGGAGTTGATCGCCAAAAAAATTACGACTGGAGGCGAATATCAACTAACCGATGCCCTGTCTCTGATGTTGAAACACGGATGTAAAATAATTACGCATAATGTAGAGGACTGGTATGATTGCGGCAAACCCGAGACTCTGCTTTCGACGAACAGGTACCTGCTGGCGCAGATTAAGTCCGTGGATTTAAGGGAAGGCAATATATTGATTCAGCCGGTTTTCATATCTCCTACGGCGCAACTTGAGAATTCGGTTATAGGACCTCACGTATCGGTAGGCGATAACGCTCGCATAGTAAGATCGGTAATAAAGGATTCGATTATTTCCGAATCCGCCGAAGTGGTCGACTGTCTTCTTGAATCGTCCCTGATAGGCAACAATTCCTCTATATCCGGTCAGTTTAGAAAAGCCAATCTGGGAGATTCCTCCGAAATAAAGTATTAATTTCCATCGAATCGTTTTCCAAGTTGTTCTTGCCAAAGACGGTTAAATTCTTTAAATTCCGCATTCAATATATTTTTGACGTTCTTTCAGAGCGCGCAAGGCGGAGGATTAATGAGTAAAAACAGTTTCTTTTTTACATCGGAGTCGGTAACCGAAGGTCACCCCGACAAAGTTTGCGATCAGATCTCCGATACTGTGTTGGATGAGATTTTAAGGCAGGACATTTCCGGTCGCGTTGCCTGCGAGACTTTTATCACCGTCGGTCTCGTAATCGTCGGTGGAGAGATTACAACCACGGGCTACGTGGATATAAACGGTTTGGTCAGAGATGTACTCAAGAAGATCGGATATGTAGGTGCCAAATACGGTTTCAACTATAGGACCTGTTCGGTTTTAAACGCCATAGGCGCGCAATCCCCGGATATCGCTCAGGGAGTGGATACCGGTGGGGCGGGCGATCAGGGTTTGATGATCGGCTATGCTGTAAATGAAACCGAAGAACTTATGCCGCTTCCTATTAGCCTCGCGCATAAGATCACGGCGCAACTGGCGGCGGTTCGGAAAAAAGGCATACTGCCCTACCTGGGTCCGGATGGAAAATCTCAGGTGACTATCGAATATGAGAACGGCCATCCCGTCAGAATAGACGCCGTTTTAATATCATCGCAGCATACGGAGGATATACTGGATGATACCGGTAATATGATCACGGAAGGGGCTAAGGAGGAGATCATTGAGGAGGTTGCCAAAAAGATCCTGCCCGCGGATCTGCTTGATGACAGGACCAGGTTTTTTGTTAATCCCACCGGCAAATTCGTAATAGGGGGACCGCAGTCGGATACCGGGATGACCGGACGGAAAATAATAGTGGATACATATGGAGGTTCTGCGCCCCACGGCGGCGGCGCGTTTTCCGGCAAAGACCCCACCAAAGTCGATCGTTCCGCCACCTATATGGCAAGGTATATCGCCAAGAATATCGTGGCGGCGGGCCTCGCGACCGAATGCTTGATTCAGCTTGCGTACGCCATAGGAGTCGCCGAACCGGTATCGGTTATGATTGATACGAAAGGCACAGGTTCGGTTCCGGATACGGAATTGACCAAGCTTGTCCGCAATAATTTCGAATTAACCCCGAAAGGGATAATTAAAAGCCTTAACCTGCTCAGGCCTATATTTCAAAAGACGGCAGCGTACGGGCATTTCGGCCGTGAATTGCCGGATTTTACCTGGGAGAAAACCGATAAAATCGAGGATTTGAAGAAGGGTGTTTGAGGGAGAATAAACCATGAACTACGATATTAAGGATCCGAAGTTGGCCGCTGTTGGCAAAAAGAAAATCGAATGGGCCGAAAAATTCATGCCGGTTTTAAGGCTTATCAGAAAACGATTTCAGAAGGAGAAACCTCTCAAGGGCGTAAAGATGGCCTGCTGTCTGCATGTTACAACCGAAACCGCTAATTTAATGATCACTCTCAAAGCCGGAGGGGCCGAACCGTATCTCTGTGCCTCCAACCCTCTTTCTACTCAGGACGATACCGCGGCGTCGCTGGTTAAAGATTTTAAGGTGCCGGTTTTCGCCATAAGAGGGGAATCGAATAAGGTCTATTACGACCATATAAACGCCTGTCTCGATCCCCGGCCCAGCGTTACCATGGACGACGGCGCCGACCTGGTCAGCACCCTGCACTCCAGGAGGAAAAGCCAGGCCGGCGATATAATCGGCGGGTCGGAAGAAACCACTACCGGGGTTATTCGGCTGAAAGCGATGGAACAGAAAGGGGTTCTGTTATTCCCCGTGCTGGCCATTAACGATTCCAACACCAAGCACTTTTTCGACAACCGTTACGGCACCGGTCAATCGACTATCGATGGAATCCTGAGAGCCACCAATTTTCTTCTGGCGGGATCGACATTCGTGGCCGCCGGCTACGGCTGGTGCGGACGAGGCGTGGCCAACCGCGCCAGGGGAATGGGAGCCAATGTCATTGTTACCGAGATAAATCCTCTGAGGGCCCTGGAAGCGATTATGGACGGTTTCCAGGTGATGCCGATGACAAAGGCGGCAAAGATCGGCGATATATTCGTGACCCTCACAGGCAACTGCGAGGTGGTCCGCGAAGAGCATTTCAAGGCGATGAAGGACGGCGCCATCGTGGCTAATTCGGGACATTTCGATGTTGAGATCGATCTTAATAAACTGAGAAAGATAGCCACCAAAAAGAGAGATATCCGGCCCAACGTCGTCGAATATACGCTCAAGGGCGGAAAACGGATTCTGATCCTGGCGGAGGGACGGCTGGTGAATCTGGCGGCGGCAGAGGGCCATCCCGCGGTGGTTATGGATATGAGTTTCGCCAACCAGTCGCTGGGCGCGGAATGGATGCTTAAAAATGGCGACAAACTGCAGAAAAAAGTATACGCCATCCCGGAAAAACTGGACCAGGAAATCGCACGTCTGAAGTTGAAATCGATGGGATACGCCGTCGACAAACTGACGCCTACCCAGAAGCATTACCTGGCGTCCTGGGAAATAGGTACGTAAGCAATAGAACGATAATTGGCAAGAAGGCCGGTTTTAATCGGCCTTTTTTCTAAATCCGCAAGCAATTATGCCGAATATATAATAAATTATATTTTCAGGAGGTTTTTTATATGCCGACAGGTGTCGTAAAATGGTTTAACGAGAAAAAAGGATTCGGTTTCATCACGCCGCCGGACGGCGGAAACGATGTTTTCGTGCATTATTCCACCATCAGGGATGAGGGCTTCAAGACATTGGAAGCGGGTCAGATGGTTGAATACCAGGCCGCCAAAGGCCCCAAGGGCCCCAACGCCACGGAGGTAATTAAGCTGTAATTACAATTCAATTTCTTGCTTTTTCTAATTCAAGCCGGGTCTTCCCGCCGCTCAGATCAAAAATTGAAAACGGCATAAGCTTGAATAACGGTTTTATCGCTATTTGAGCAATATCATTTTAATGATACGGCTGTAATTATCCGTTTTAATACGAGCCATATAGATCCCGGACGGGTAATTCCAAGCATCCCAGGAATATGAATATGAGCCGGGGGATTGATATTTAGATACCAGTACTTCGATTTTTCTTCCCAGGATATCGTAGATTTCCAAAGATACAAATGTTGCCTTTAAAATATCGTATTTTATCGTTGTTGAAGAGTTGAATGGGTTGGGAAAATTACTTAACAAGAATGGCCTTTCGGGTGAAGGCTGCAGGTCTTTCACTCCGGTGGTAGTCCGAGTTATTGACCATACCGATTGTATAGACGGCGCCATATATATTCTGCAAGTATCTATAGGATCAATTATAGTAATGGCTTGAGAGTAATTTGTATTCAATCCCTCGCTATACGGCTCCCAATAATCACCGCCATTGTGAGAGATAAATATGCCATGACCTCGGGAATTGACAAAAAGGTTTTCAGGATTATAGGGATTAATTGCCAGGCCGGAGGGAATAAAAAATTCGGGGTCCCTCGGCAGATTGTTGGAAATGTCTATCCATCTTTGGCCAAGATCGGTTGACTTATAGACCCCGGTGTAGTTTCTGGCGGCATAAATCTTATCGTCGATTTGAGGATCGAAGACAATACTATTTATCAAATTTGCGCCGGGCGGTGGCCGCAAGTTCAACCATGAATCTCCGCCGTCGATAGAGCAAAAAATCTGACTATAGGTCGTTGCTAAAATCCTAAAAGGATCGGTTTTGTTTATTTCTAGTTGATAATATCGCTCATTAGTCGGAAGCCCCTGCTGACAGATATTCCAGTTCTCGCCGAGATCGTCCGAATAATAGAGGCCTATCGCGGACAAAAAAACGCGGCGATTGCCATTTTCGAAGTCGGCAATATTGAGTTTGGTTAGTATAGTCGCTGACGATAGACCGTCCGAGTATTCAAACCAATTATTGCCCCCGTCCGATGAACGATATACGCCCCCCGTATGAGGATAAGGCGTGCCGTAATCCAGGTAGCTGATAAATATATAATTCGGATCGTAAGGATCTACGGCCACTCCGTAATTGTGAACATCAGGGCCGGGATAATCGATCTCTACCGGCTGCCAGTTTAAAGCGCCGTCCAACGACCTGAAAACGCCGTTCATTGCCGCGGCGTAAATCGTATCGGGATTTCTGTAATTGATTGATAAATCATTTACTTCGGAGTTGTTGATATTGTAGCTTATGTTTTCCCAGCTTTCCCCGCCGTCGGTTGATTTGTAGATGCCGTAATATAACGTCCCCAGGTAGAGATGGCCGGTTATTGAGTCAACCTTGACATACCATGCCGTAGCTGCCTTGGAACCGTTGTTTATTTCTGACCAGGACATACCGCCGTCAGAGCTCTTAAGAACGCCATTTGCTTGTGTGCAAATATAGATCGTATTATGATCTATGGGCGATATTGTTATCGCCGTGATATGAGGTTTTATAAGTCCCGGGGGAGTTATATCAAACCAATCGGCCCCGCAATTCGTTGTCTTTTCGATACAGGTCTCCGTTTGATACAAATGCCCGATCCCTCCGAAATACTGTATGTCGCTGTTTACGGGATCAATTTGAAAATCCTGTGCAATTAAAGCCGTATCGAGATTGTTATGGTACGGATACCATGTTTCGCCCAGATTCTCGCTTCTGAAAATGGAGTACCTGTGATGAGCTGATTGCGTGGCCCCGTATATGGTATCGGGCCGTAAGGGATCTGTTTTTATGTCGGTTAGCGCCACCCACGGCAGGTCAAGATCATACCAGGTGTTTCCTCCATCCGTTGATTTTACTTGTGTATGGCCTCCTACAGCAAAAATAATATTGGGATAAATCGGATGGATCTCGATATCACTGATTGTATTATACCAGTCTCCGGGCGGCCTTAACAGGGCCCAATTATTTCCGCCGTCGAAACTCCTGTACATGCCTTCAACTGTTCCGGCGTACATTGTGTCGGGACCGTAAGGATGAAACACTATATCGCGCAGCAAATCGTCCAATACCGGGTCATCTAATATGACCCAATTGACACCGCCGTCTGTAGTTTTGTATATCCCGTTTCCGATAGTGCCGATATAAATTACCTGGTTGTCAAATGGATGGATCGATATACAATATATTCTTCCCCCTTCAGGGCCGTTTGACGACCACTCGTTTTCATCGGCGCGTGGTGCCCTTGGCATTAGAAACGGTAAAACGATCAATCCCAAAAATATTATTGCTTTGATTTTCATCCTGTTCTCCGGGCCCCTCTCCCGTTATCGGGAGAGAGGCCTCTTTTGATTAGCCAAATTTAGTCCGGCTGGTCGGCGAAGTATTGGGCCGTTAGAACATAGGTTGTGAAACCACCCATTCCGGTTGTACCGTCCATTTCTAAATAGTGATTTGTCAACGTAGTACAATGATTCCACTCTACTTCGCTTCCGGAGCATCCCCCGCCCGGACAAAGCTCGTTTGCGATGTCAGTTTCGTAAAAAGGGGTGTTATTTACAGACGCGGATATCATAGGATATGTTCCGCCACTTGGAGGAACTTCCCACGTAAATGTTGTTTTCATTTCCGAGTTACAAGCAGTATATGAACTGCTTGTTCCAATCGTACTAAGTGATTTTTTTGTCAGACATTGGGTCATCGCGGAGCTGGAAAATAAGCCCAATATCAGTGCGATTATTAGCAAAAGGAACAATTTAGTCTTCATTGTTAATTCTCCTTGACTTTAAGTGTTTTTTTTATTAATTTTAGATGTAGAAGAATTATTGTTTTGGGCGTCCCCTTTCGGTCTAAAAGCTGTCAGGGCTTATTGGGTCGGAGCTTTGGGCGGCGCCCTTTTTATCACCTCCTTGTCGCGTAATTTTGACATGGACCTTTCTAATGTTTTTTCTCTCAAAACAATACCTCCTTTGTATAACATGACCCTTAGAACGATTGTCAACATATCATTCCTCGCTTGGTCAAGTAATTAAATTGTAAAATTGTTAGGTATAATTAAATATGCTCGAAAACTAATGTCAATAATATTTTTAATATTTTACTTCCGCGCCTTGAAAAACAGAGCCGCGCCGACCAATAGAAAGAATATATCCCCGACGGAGGCGGCCAGAAGCGGCGGGATCTTGCCGTTGTTGCCCAGGCTCTGGCCGGTGCGGATCAACACGAAGAATATGAACGATATGATAATAGACAGGCCGAAACCGACCGACGGCCCGGAGCGGCGGGGGTTGGCCGCCAACGGAATGCCGATCAATACCAGTATGAAATTGGCAAATGGAAAAGTTATTTTCAGGTAAAGTTCCACCCAGTCCTTGTGGGCGGGTTCGCCCACGATCTCCTTATCCTTTATTTTCCTTAGAAGATCGAAGAAATTCTCCTGACGCGGAGGTATGGGAAGTTCCGCCAGCATTTCAGGGGTCTGCACCAGGAAAGGAGCCCATAAGGTATCGAACTTTACAAAGCTTTCCGGTAATCCCCTTTCGACATCGGTGTGTGTCTGTGCCACGCCGCTTATAAGCACCCATCCCGAATCGCTGTGGATGATTTTCTCGGCAACATATGTTTTCCTGATTTTGTTGTTTGCCACCTGATGGACCTTGATATCCTCCCCGATTTCGGTTTCCACGTTGTATTTTTTGCCGAGGATGATCCATCCTTGTTCGCCCGGCACCTTGATATTGGTCCTTAGGATTTTAGATCTGGGTATATCTTTTTTTTCGATAAGAACGGTTTTTATTTCGTCTTTTCGTCTCTCGCAATCAGTCAGGACAAACTCGGCGAAAAACATGATCCCCAGGGAGAGAATGAAGGCGGCTGCGAGAATGGGAAGCGCGATCCTATAGAGGCTGAGCCCGGAGGCTTTCATGACGTCGAGCTCGCGATTTTTCGCCAGAGAACCCATGGAAAACAGGGTGGAGACCAGCATGGCTACCGGGAAGGCGAGGATTATATAAAAGGGCATATAGTTGACATAGTAAAGAGCCATGATATCGAAACCGACCTGGTATCGTTCGATCATCCTCCAGCCCCGTTCCACGAAATCGACCACCAGCACGATCACGCTGAAGGCGAAGATCGCTCCCAGAAGAGACTTCAGGAATTTCTTCAGAATGTAGAGATCGAGGGTTTTCATAACGATTTCATTGATGTCGTTTCCGGCGCACGAACAGGTTCTTAATGGTATCGATCAAGGATATGACGGCCGATTGTCTTACAAAAGCTATGGCAAGGAGCATGCCCGCCCCGCCGACGACTATATTGGGAAGCCACATAGCCCAGACCGCGGGGAGATAACCTTTGTCCGCCAGCTGTTCTCCGAGTATCAAAAACGCCCAGTAGATTATGAAAAAGAAAATCGCCAGCGCGATGCCGGCGGTAAAACCTCCTTTTCGCGCAATCGATCCCAGAGGAGCTCCCATCAAGACGAAAGCGATGCAGGCGGCGGGGATAGAGAATTTCTTATGAATCTCCACTTTCATGGAATTAATCTCGCGTAAATAATTTTTGGCTGTTCTGGCGTTAAAAGTCTGTTTCGCCTGGATTTTCCTGGATTCGCCGTAGACCTTATTGATAGCGCGGATTCTGGAATCGGAGATATCGTCCGCCGTGCTCCCATCGCCCGGGAAAAGTCCCATAACCGCCGCCCTGGTAGTGCTGTCGGCTTTGGACATGTAATCGGCCGCTTTTTCGTATCTTTCCCCGTTTCTTTCTATCATCATCGAAACATTCATTTCTCTGTCGCCCCTGTTGCTTTCCGCGGTTCGTTGGAATTCGGACGCCGCGTCGGGGATAGATATGGTCTGTTTGGCGAAATCGGTGCGGGTGAAAGCCTGTTCGTTTTCGGCTCCGACCTCGAGGATTTCACCCTCTTCCAGTTCCAGCATCAACGTAGAACCATCGGGCCCGAAATACATCTTTCCCTGTTTGGCGGTAATAATCCGTTCGGAGTTCTTCGTCTGGATGATAATTATATCCTCGATTTCGGATGTTTTCCTGGCGATTGTCCTGACCCGTATGCTGTAACCCTCAAAATGGTCCAGAAAGATATTTTCCTCCAGCGACCAGGTCGGCTTTTTCCTGGTGATATCGGTCATCAGCATCCTGGCTTTATGGTTTGATTCCGGAAGGATACGGTCGTTAAACCAGATCATGGCGAGGGTCAGTATAAGCGCCCCTCCCAGCATGGGAATCATTAATCTCAGAAAAGAAACTCCGCAGGATCTGGATGCCGTAATTTCATTATCGGAGGCCATCCTTCCGAATACCATTAAAGCCGCGACGAGAACCGCCATGGGAACGGAGAGCGCCAGCATCCAAGCCAGGTTCAAAGCGAAAAGCTCCAGGACCAGAAGCGGCTTAACCCCCCGGGAGATAATGAGATTCATTATATCAACCAGGAAATCCATTATCAGCACGAGGGTGATAATCGAGAAACCGAACAGGAACGGCCCGATTGATTCTTTAAGGATGTATCGTGAAAGAATTCTCATAAGACATATTATATCTGTAAGTTACCATAATCTCAAGCAATTTCTCCTTGACTTAATAGACGTAAATCAGATTATTGATGTTCCATGAAATCCGTTTATGTAGCCGAGCTTTTAATCGGTGATGATGTTTCCGATTTATTCGCGGTCCGTACCGTTGATTTTAAGGAATATTCCGGCGGCAAGATGATTGCCATGGAACTGGTTGACCGTACCGGCCGGATTAAGGGCGTTTGCTGGGATGGACCTGCGGGTTTGGCGCGAATTTTAAAGGCCGGGGAAGTTTATAGAGTCCAGGGCAGTGTAACCAGTTATAAGGGTGAAAATCAGATTACCGTTCAGAATATAGAACCCTGCAAAAAATTCAATCCCGATGATTATCTTCCCAGAGGCGATTATTCGTATGAGGAACTCGAGGAGAGACTCGATAAGGCCACAGGTCAAATAAGCGATTCGGATTATGGCGGATTATTAAAAAAACTATTTTCCGACCGGGAGTTGAAGGAATCGTATTTAAATGGCGCGGGGGGGAAGTTATGGCATCACAACTATATAGGCGGTCTGGCGGAACACAGTCTCGCCATGTTCGATATATGCGCGGATTATTGCCGGCTTTATAAGGAGCTTGACAAAGATCTCCTTTTAACCGGTGCGATCGTGCACGATATCGGCAAAACTACAACATATTCTCTTAAAAGCGCGATAGATTATACCAGCGAGGGGCGTCTTCTGGGGCATATAGTGATCGGGGATGAAATTATCAGGACTTTCATAGATACGATCGATAACTTTCCCGATGAGAAGGCTCTTAAACTGCGGCATTTGATTTTATCCCACCAGGGCACGCTCGAGCAGGCGTCGCCGGTGATACCCATGATGCCGGAGAGCATGGCTCTTTATGCGGCGGACCTGCTGGATTCTAAGCTGGCGGCTTTCAGAAGGATAAAGAAGAAGGAAAAGCGACCCGGAGTAGAGTGGTCGAATTATGTAAATCTCTTAAATACGCATTTATATTTTGGATCTGAGGTAGAATAAAATGGCCAAGAAAAACTTAGGAGCAATAACAGCTTTAGTGCCTTTACCCGCGACGATGGTTTCGTGTCAGAAACCCGATTCCAAACCCAATATAATCACGATATCCTGGACCGGGATAGTGTGTAGCGAACCGCCCATGATATCGATCAGCGTAAGAAAAAACAGATTTTCTTATGACATTATAAAAAGCACCGGCGAGTTTGTGGTGAATATAACCAATCACGAGTTAGCCAGAGCCACGGACCTCTGCGGGACCTATTCAGGGGCGGACTACGATAAATTCGAAATGGCCGAGTTGACCCCGGAAAAAGCGACCAAGGTACGTGTGCCCATGATAGCGGAATGTCCCATCAATATGGAATGCCAGGTTCGCACCAGAATCGAGCTTGGATCACATGATGTATTCATCGCCGAGATCGTGGCCACTCATGCCGATGAGAGTATTTTAGTCGATGGCCGATTCGATATCGAAAAACTCGATCCGCTTATTTACTGTACCAAAGCGAAACAGTACTGGTCGGGGCTTTCGAGGAACGAAGGCAAATACGGATTTACGGTAAAAAATAAGTCCGAATAGAATTGCAATACGATATAATCGCCAAATCAAGCAGGTCCCGTCTCGGGAAAATAACAACAACTCGCTCAGAAATCCCCACACCGGTTTTCATGCCGGTGGGCACCAGGGGAACCGTAAAGACCCTTTCCAACGAGGAATTGGAATCCTTCGGCGCCGGAATCATACTGGGAAATACCTACCATTTATATTTGAGACCGGGGCATAAGCTTATTGAAAAACTGGGGGGGCTGCATAAGTTCACCGGTTGGAAAGGCTCGTTTTTAACCGATTCCGGTGGTTATCAGCTATTTTCTCTTAAGGCGTTGAATAAAATAGATGATAAGGGCGTCGATTTCCAGTCGCATATTGACGGTTCCCGACATAGATTTACGCCATCTGACGTTATCGACATACAGGTATCGATGGGCGCCGATATCATTATGCCCTTAGATGTTTGCACTCCCTATCCGGTGGATGAGAAGACGTCCAAAAAAGACATGGAGCGGACTGTCACCTGGTTCGACTTGTCCAATTCGCGCTTTATCGAAAAGGGCGGCCCCGAAAAGGGGCAGGCTCTGCTGCCGATTGTCCAGGGAGCGACTTATATTGATCAGAGGATGTACTGCCTGGAGGAGCTTTTAAAATTCGAGGCTCCCGGCATAGCTATCGGAGGGCTTTCGGTGGGAGAGCCGAAGGAAGACCGGCGGAGGGTTCTGGAAAATATTCTCCCGCATTTTCCCGATGATAAATTACGATATTTAATGGGCGTTGGTACGCCGGAGGATATTCTGGAAGCGGTGGAGATGGGAATCGACATGTTCGATTGCGTGATGCCGACTCGAAACGCCAGAAACGGTACTCTTTTTACGCGTTTTGGCAAAATGACCATCAAGGCGGCTCGCTACGCCGAAGACCAGAAGCCGATTGATCCGGAATGCCCCTGTCCGGCGTGCCGGGGATATTCGAGGGCGTTTATCCGGCATCTGCTTTCGGTGGGGGAGATACTGGGCCTGAGGCTGGCGTCGCTCCATAATGTCTATTTTTATCTGGATTTGATGGAGCAGATTCGAGAATCAATCGAAAAAGATGAATTTTCGGAGTTTAAAATAAAGTATATGGCCAACCTTGCTAATGGGCGCGAAGAGCTATAAAAAAAGCCCCGGCGCATACCGGGGCTTTAAAAGAGATCCGGTAATTATTACTTCAAAAGAGTCATCTGTTTGATTTCGGACATCTCGCCGGCCTGAATTCTGTAAAAATACAATCCCGATGCTACTTTGTCGGCATTCCAAACTACCGCATGGGCGCCGGATGACTGATTCCCATTCACCAGCGTTTCGATCTTTCTACCGAGAATATCAAAGATATCAAGAGTTACACGGGTATCAAGCGGAAGGTTGTACTCAATTGTCGTCCGGGCATTAAAGGGATTAGGATAGTTTTGTGCGATATTGAAAGTGTTCGGTACCGTTGCCTCAGCTTCGATATCCGTCATGTAGAACTCAAGAAGGAAATCGTCGATATACCAACCGTCGCCGGTGATAACCGAGCTGTCAGAACCATAATCAAATTTGATCCTTATTGATTGAAATGCATAAGCGGAAAGGTCGAAGGTCTCCTGTTGCCAGAAACCGTTACTGCCGTAAAAAGCTTCTTCGCCGCCTATAGGATTCTGGAATCCGGTTGATAATACGCCGTCGTAACCGTCTACGGGCGTGATCAAAATCCAGCTGGCGCCGCCATCGGTGGAGATTTTAACATTACCGCCATCATAGCCAGTGGTTGTACCTTCGGTGGTATACCAATGGTAGAAAGTCAAGGTTGCCTGCTCGCCAATAAAGACTTCCGGACTGGTCAACTCGGACAGCAACGGCCCCATTGTATATTGACCGTTGATTAAGGTACCGACAAGGTTATCTCCGGACCAGGCTCCGCCGGGACCGGTTGTGGGTATTCCATGCTGCCAGTCATTAGTGGTGGTGAAATCGGCGATGCCGCTTTCGAAGTCAACGAAGAAACCGGAAACCGTAATCGTGTTATAGCTTGCGAAGGCGGAGTCATTGGCGTGATTTTGATCGCCGGTCAGGTTTGCGATAGCTATAACGTCATATATAGCCTGATCAGCAGGCGTGAAATTCGGGAAAACAACATCCAAGGTCGCCCCGTATCCCGCCAGATCAGTGACTATAACATCCTCATCGTACACTGGCGATCCATTCAATTCGATAGTCAGATTGGCGGTGAAAGTCTCGCTATTGGCGCCCATGTTGCCAAAGGTAGCCTCCGGCGTAACCGGAACGCCCACATCACCCGTTCCAATCGGGGCGAGAACCTCCACGGCAGCCACGTCATGATCAAGCGGCTGGTCGCCGTCGGATAACAATACATCGTCGAAATCGGCCTGCGCGCCATCGACGCCCTGGTAGACGAGCGCTACTTTAAAGTTTGATTCCCCCACATAGGCGCTGAAATCCAAGACGACCTCATACCAGGTCCAGTTTAGGAATACTCCGTAATCATCCTCCGTCCACAACGGATTCGACCAATTGCTGCCGCCGTCGGTCGATACTACGATTATCATGTCACCATTGTCATATGGGTCTACGTGCCAGTAGTAACTTGTCAGAAACCAGAAACTAAGCTCGAGGTTAGGACCGGACGCTGAGAAATCAAGGACCGGAGAAATCATCCACTCATCCTGCGGCACCAGGGCGGGATCGTAATTGATCGAGGCGCTGTAGGTACCTGAATGAGGATCGTAATCTTCTTGAAACCAGGTGTAGCTGTTATTTGTAATGATGCGACTCCAATTGGGGGGAAACCACGTTTCAAAACCCTCGGTTAGGAAATCGACCAGAATAACGCTTTGCGGCTGATGTTTTTTAATAGCCGCATCATGGGGGGCGGATTTAAGGGTGATATCCTCAGGGCTGGCCGTAGAAAAGCTGAACAACACAATACCGGCCAAAACGATCAAATTAATTAAAATGCTTTTATAATACTTCATCTTTACTCCTTTCAAAATGTGGACATTATATCTTTACGATTTCTAATAACTCAACTTGGCAGAAATCTACTTCCGTTACACCTCCATGTAAAAAGAATACAATTGAAGATTGATTAATATTATTACTGCAATTTATCATATTACATTAACAACAACGTCTTTCTTGTTACGGAAAATCCAGAAATAAAAGAGACTCTTTATTTTACTCCACACTATTAATTTAAGGATTTTCTCAAAAAAAACAACCAAAAAATCTATATTATTGACAGCAATCAACTTACGGCGATTATTTTAATGAATTCCTTATTCGTGCTTGCGTTACCGGATCTTTTTTATTAAACTTCACAGTTAAGTTGTATTTGGTTTTATTGACAATTTAATAAGAGGATAGATTTTATGGCGCACGCATATACACCCGGCTTGATGGTAACGGAGAGGTTGAAGGTAGTTAAAAAGAGGATTTTACCTCTAAAGGGCGAAGTTGTGGTCAATAAGGGCGATAAGGTAACTTCAGATACCGTGGTTGCTCGAACGGAACTCCCCGGGGCGGTGGAGCCGATAAATGTCGCCAATATTCTGGGCGTACCTCCGCAGGACGTGCCGGATACGATGCTTAAAAAAATCGGCGAGGAGGTTGAGAAAGGCGAGGAAATCGCGAAATCGAAGTCGTTTTTCGGCCTTTTTACCTCGTCGGCAAAGGCCAAAATAAGCGGCGTTGTAGAAAACGTATCGTCCATAACAGGGCAGGTCCTGTTGCGCGGCGCGCCGATTCCCATAGAGGTAAAAGCGTATCTTAACGGCATGGCAACGGATGTTTTTGAAAACGAGGGAGTCGAGGTTACGACCTGGGGAAGTTTTGTGCAGGGGATTTTCGGTATCGGAGGCGAGACCCACGGCCCCATCAAAATCGTGTCCAAAAGTAATATCGAGATCCTCACGGACAAGGAGATTGACGATTCCTGTAAGGGACACGTTATAATCGGCGGATCGCTGGTGACCGCTGACGGATTAAAGAAGGCGATAAAGGTGGACGCGGTTGGTATAGTGGTCGGTGGCTTCAGCGACAAGGATCTCCGCGATTTTCTGGGTTATGATCTCGGGGTTGCCATAACCGGCAGCGAAAATAAGGGGATAACGCTTGTAGTCACCGAGGGTTTCGGTGAAATCAATATGGCCCAGAAAACATTCGATCTTCTTAAAAAGCATGAGGGAGAGGAAGCGTGCATTAACGGCGCCACGCAGATCAGGGCCGGTGTTATCCGACCGGAGGTGGTAATACCAAAACCGGGCGATATCAGCGAAAAAGACATGCGGGAGGGCGCCGAAAATAAAGGTCTCTCCGTAGGTTCACCTATCAGGGTGATTCGCCAACCCTATTTCGGCAGACTTGGCATGGTGACGGATCTCCCCGCGGAGCTTCAGGTCCTGGAATCGGAATCGAAAGCCCGGGTTCTCGAGGTGGAGTTTGAGGACGGCAACAGGGCCATAATACCCAGGGCGAATGTCGAGATGATAGAGGAATAGTCTAAAGTCAGATAGTTTTTTCAGGGGCCGACGGGTCCCTTTTTAATATTCCGGCTTTTTATAGATTGCGATTATATTGTTTTTGATTGAGTTCAATTGAAATTTATTGATAATCTTAAAAAGAATCAGGGAAACGGAATACAATAACCTGGATTGGCAAAGAAGATCTTCAACCATTAAAAATTCGTGCAATCGTAGAGATCCCGATTTTGTTTTAATCGCCTCGGGAGTATTCATCTCGTAGAAGGTTTTAAAGGTACCCGAGGGAATATTTTTAAAAATCTTCCTGAAAAGGGTTTTTTTTATTTTGAAAGGGATAAGCCGGGCAAATAGAATCATAAGGCTTTTTTTGTTTGTGGTTTGCATGGCGAAGGTTCCGCCCGGTTTCAGGACCCTGTAAATTTCGCCCAGGGTGATTTCAGGGATTTTCAGATGCTCGAAGGTATATCGGGAACTTATGAATTCGAAAGAATTATTTTTAAATGGCAGTTTCCCGGAATCAGCGATAACATAAGCCCCGGTTTTGTGGTCTACATATATTTCCGGTTGTCTGATAATATCCAGGCCAACCGAGAATTCGGCGCCAGGCTGTTTCTTTATCAGTATATTGGGTCCAGCCCCGATATCAAGCCAGTACGGTTTTTCGGCTATATTCTCGAGTACGATATCGGTATATAATTCCCAGCTGAACCTATAGCCTGGAAACCTCGCTTTTGTTTTTTTACCCGATTTTCGAAAATGCCCAAGAATTCACTCCGCTTTTCATCCCGCTTCTTTTGTAATTATATAATTAATAAAGGATTAACGGTAGTCCGAATTAATTGCGCGCGAAGTTCTCAATTTGGAGGAATAATTTATATTGCCAGCGGAAATATATTTCTACTATATTAACCTTAAGCGATGCAGGAAGTTAAATGAAAACAAAATCATCGATTCCGAAAAGGGCGATTGATCTTATAAAATTAGTGAACTCTTTAAAATTTTCATTTTCAGCCGGCGACTCCCAAATGAAAGCGGATATTATCAACATCCTGGCTTCCAGGAAGCTTCTGAATCCATCGCATATTTTAAAATACCATGAGGCGTTATGCTTCATGCAGGCCTATCCCGACAATCCCGAGATAAAGGATCTTGCAGACAGGGAACTGGCCGGATTCGCGGATAGGGTCGCGTATTTCAGGGAGATTTACGGTGAAGACGACGAGAGGATCGAGGACGCGGGATTGGTCGATACGGTTATCAGGTATCCCTATAATTATATTATGGCGCGATGGCTGGTGGATAAATATGGCGATGATATTGATATCGACTGGGAATACTACGCGGAAAACGAGAGAGATCCTCTTTCGGGCCTATTAAATCTGTTTGCCCAATATATAGAGAATGACGGGATCGACAATGAGGATCTTGCTACAGAAGAGTGGGTTGAGGTGGCGCTGGCCGAAAGCCAATCTTCCTTAAAATGGCTTTTGAAAAGGCTCGATGAGCTTGAAGCATCATTCGATGTTAAACAATATATCTATGACGGCGCCGAGTTGATGCTGAAATGGAAAATTGGTAAGTCCAGGGCGGCCAGTACGTTGGCGATGACCAGTCGGTCGGTCATTTATTATCAGAAAACGCCCATGAAAAAGCATCGTTTTGACCTGAGGCATATTGCCAAAAGTAAACCTCCCCGAATTAAGTTGCTTTCAGAAAAGGCAGGGGAAAAAATAATTGAGACCCAGATTCTGGCATTACTGCCCAGGCACAGGGAGCTTTATCCCACATTGTACGCGAATCCATCCGAAGCTTATGTTACCTCGCCCGGCAGAGGTTTGGAGATTTATATGATCGGGATGAATCCTCAGAATCGGATGCCACTTGAAACCAACTATAGCGGACTTTTGATAAAAAACGGCGTACCGATCGGTTACGCGATATCGGTATTGCTTTTCGAGCGTTGCGAGATAGCCATAAATGTATTCGATACTTTCAGATCCGGTGAAGCGTCGATTATTTTCAATCACTTTTTCAAGGTATTTTATCATCATTTCGGGGGCCGGGCATTCCTGATGCGTAGATGGCAGGTAGGATACGAAAACGAGGAAGGGCTGCAATCGGGTTCGTTCTGGTTTTATTATAAGCTGGGTTTCCGTCCCATAGACGCCGATATAAGAGAATTCGCGAAAATTGAAGCGGCAAAAATCAAACGGGATAGATCATACAGAAGCGATATTAAATCGCTCAAGAAGCTGGCCTTGAGCGATATGCTGGTGGATCTGAGGTCCCAGCCAAGAAGATCATTTCGCGAATTACTTGTATCTGATATCGGGATGGCGGTTACGAAGATGATAGCGGCCGATTTCGGGAGCGATGGTCGGAAAGCCCTGGGATACGCCGAAAAATACGCATTATCGGCTCTGGGAATTACCGGTTTAAGTAAATGGTCTAACAATGAGCGGCTGCAATTCGAAAGATGGAGCCCTCTTCTGGTTCTTATAGGAGATCTTCCCGAATGGAGTAATAAAGATAAGAACCGTCTAATCGAAATCATTAAGGCAAAAGCGGCAAAACGCGAGAAGAGATTCGTGGCTCTCATGCAGAAGCATAATAGGTTTCGGGAGTTTTTAATCGGGCTTTCGGGCGTATAGAGTTTTCCAAAAGGAACCAAATTCATAAGTAATGAGTTTATCAGGTTACTCTATTTGGTTCCGTTTTAACTTATAAGAGATAGTGGTTTTCAGTTAACTAATATTTCAAAGCATTTGACGCTTATCAAATGTTGATGATTATTTATGAGATCCGGATTCAGCCTTGATTCAAAATGAGAGATTATGTTGTCGGAGGGTCAGGAGTAATACAAATAACCGTTAATCGCAAAAATGGATGTAGATTGATATTCTCCGATGTCAAAAGGCCCCGGTGTAGATTAAAGGATCCAGAGCATCGTGGGCTCAGTTATACAGGTTATGGATTTTTCGTTGACAGATCACTTCATTTCTTTCATATTTGTCCGACAAAAATTGGAGGCAAAACGTTTTAAACTTGAGGTCAAATAGTTAGGTCTATGAATATACTGGGACTTTCAGCATTTTATCACGACAGCGCTGCGTGTTTAGTTCAGGATGGCAAGATTAAAGCGGCCGCCCAGGAAGAACGTTTTACGCGTAAAAAGCATGACCATAGTTTTCCAGATAACGCTATCGAATACTGTATGAACGAGGGTCTCATAACCACCGAACAACTCGATTACGTTGCGTTTTATGATAAGCCCTGGATAAAGTTTGAGCGTCTGCTGGAGACCTATCTTACTTTTGCTCCGCAGGGGATCTCATCATTTCTAAAATCCATGCCCCTCTGGCTGAAGGAAAAACTGTGGATGACCGAACGGATTAAAGGAGAATTGCCGGGTTTCAATGGCAGGATTATTTTTCCCGAGCACCACCAATCGCATGTAGCTTCGGCGTTTTTTCCCTCTCCATTTAACCGAGCCGCCATATTAACATTGGATGGCGTCGGCGAATGGGCGACTGCTTCCTGGGGATTGGGCAAGGGTAATAAAATCGAAATGAAACATGAGATGTTATTTCCTCACAGCCTCGGATTGCTATATACGGCATTCACATACTATACGGGTTTTAAAGTAAATTCCGGTGAATATAAAGTTATGGGGCTTGCACCCTACGGAGAACCCAAATATGTTCAGACTATTCTCGATAACCTGATGGATCTCAAGGAGGATGGAAGCTTCCGGCTTAATATGAGATATTTCAATTATTGTCAGGGGCTTACGATGACATCCGGGGCTTTTCACGAGCTTTTCGGGGGTCCTCCGAGGAAACCGGAATCGGAACTTACGCAGAAAGAGATGGATCTGGCGCGTTCGGTTCAAGAAGTTACGGAAGAGGTAATGTTGCGGATGGCGAAGCATGTCAGAGAAGAAACAAAAGAACAAAACCTATGCCTTGCGGGCGGAGTAGCTTTAAACTGTGTCGGCAACGGCAAGATCCTGCGGGAGAAAATCTTTGACAAGATCTGGATTCAACCGGCCGCCGGAGATGCGGGCGGGGCTCTGGGGGCGGCCTTATTTACCTGGTATCATGTACTTGAAAGCGATCGCCAAGTAAATAGTGACGGAAGTGATTTTCAAAAAGGTTCCTATCTCGGACCGTCATGGACAACCGAAAATATTGAAGCCTGGTTGAAACAACAGGATTATCCGTATCATCGGTATTCCTCTGATGAGGCGATTGAAAAAGCGGCCGAGGCGATGGCAAATGAGAAGGTGGTTGGTTGGTTCTGCGGCAGGATGGAATTTGGCCCGCGGGCGCTCGGTGCGCGCAGTATCATCGGCGACGCTCGAAGCCCCAAGATGCAGACTACAATGAATATGAAAATCAAATATCGCGAATCCTTCAGGCCTTTCGCTCCCACGGTACTGGTGGAAGACGTCAGTGAGTATTTTGAAATCGATCGCGAGTCGCCGTATATGTTGTTGGTTGCTTCGGTTCGCAGAGAAAGACGCAAGGAAATGACGGACGAACAGAAGAATTATTTCGGTATCGCGAAGCTTAATGTGCCTCGAAGTGATATCCCCGCAATTACCCATGTGGATTTTTCAGCCCGTATTCAAACGATAGACAGGAATCACCATCCAAAATATCACGCTCTTATCTCAAAATTTAAAGAAAAGACCGGATACGGGGTGATTATTAATACCTCTTTTAACGTTCGCGGCGAGCCTATCGTCTGCACTCCGGAAGACGCCTATCTCTGTTTTATGAGGACGCAGATGGATATGTTGGTGCTTGAGGATATTATTCTTTATAAAAACGAACAACCCGAGCTGAAGGAAGAGAAGGATTGGCGAAAGATTTATGAACTCGACTAAATAAATCAGAGAGTTTTATTTTGGGAAACAGGAATGAAATCAAAAAAGAAAACGGATAAAGAACTTCGGAAATTCGGCATCACGCTGGCCATAGCGTTCGCCATTTTTGGTGGTTTATTCCTGTGGCGGGGCAAACCGGCGGGGCCATATCTCCTGTATATAGCCGGATTCTTTTTTGTCTTCGGACTGTTGCTTCCGCGAATATTAATGCCTGTCGAATGGGCCTGGATGAAGGCGGCTCACGCCCTGGGCTTTGTAATGACGCGTGTGCTGCTTACGTTGACCTTCTTTTTAATAATCACGCCTATCGGAATTATAATGAAGATTTTCGGTAAAGATCCCCTAAAGTTAAGGTTTGATAAGAATGCCGGCAGTTATTGGGTTAAGGTGGATCCGGCCGGTCCCACAAGCAGAGCGGATAAACCGTATTGAATTCTGCTTCGGGATTTAGTCTGGTGAAGAAGATATGTATCAGGTAATAAGAAAAAGTAAATTGCCCGGTTTAAAATGGTTGTAAGGAAGAGGCAATATTATGTCTAAACTATCTATTTTTGGCGAGTTATGGGGATTTCTTAAGGCCCGAAAAAAATGGTGGCTGGCGCCGATAATAATCTTTTTAATACTATTGGGAACAATACTGGTTCTTGCTGAGAGTTCGGCCCTGGCTCCATTTATATATACCCTGTTTTGATCGGTTTGATGTTGAGAATCCGGATGTTTCTTGACCATTCGAGTTTAGAACCGGCCGGGGATCATAAAGAAAGTATTAAAATTCCGAAAATGAATCCTTGGTTTTTATTTGAGATGTGATTTCTACCCGGCAAGGCGACCGGAGAATTTTAAGCTACTATTAAATATTGGATTTAATGAGAATCGTAAAGATTTGATCGGAAATTGTGAAGAACATTCTTAAGAATCTTGGCCTTTTAGCTGTTTCTCTGGCAATCAGTTTACTGCTGGGTGAGATTCTGGTTCGGCTTATAGCCCCTCAGCAGCTAATCGTTCCCAGTCATGATATTTGGCGTCCCGACGAAACGATCGGCTGGCGTCATAGAGAGAACGCCAACGCACAAATAAATACCGGGGAAGGAACCGTCCATTTTGTATCGGATGAGAATGGTTACAGGATTAACAGTATTGCCGAGGATGAAGCAAACGCTGAACCCGATATCTCGATTATAACTATAGGAGATTCGTTTTTAGAGGCTGTTCAGGTTGAAAATCGTTTTACAATACCGCAGGTGATCCGGAGAATTTTAAGTAATAAATATGATAAAAAGGTGAAAGTAGTAAATGATGGTGTGGGGGCCTGGAATCCGAACCATTATTTGGCGGAGGCAAAATTAGCGTTGGCAAAAGGCAGGTATGATCTGGGTATTATTTTTCTGTATTCTGCCAATGATATCATTATCAGGAAGCAGACTTCATTTTCATCGCAGGTAGTATCCGGTAAACATCATTTTCGCCTGCCCCGAAGTTTGAAATGGCGGGAATTAATAAACTCCATCTTTTATCCCATTAATGATCTATTGGAAGAAAATTCTCATTTGTTTCTTCTATTAAAGAACCGGACCCAGGCGTTGCGTGCAAGGGTCGGCCTGGCGGCCGACAATTATTTTCCGCCGGTTTTTAAAATCAGCGAAAAAAAATCTAAACGTTGGCAATTAACAACCGAGATTTGTGAAGAAATTCAGCAGGTATTTGCCCGGCATATGACGCCCGTATTTTTTGTAATCCTGCCGGCACCCTTTCAGATTAATGTGGATTCGTTCTATGAAAGCCTGGATATATATGATATCATATCAGATTCCGTCGATATCGACCAGCCGAATACCATAATGCGGGACATGTTTCAATCTGAGTCCCTGCATCTTGAAGATCCATTAATGCATATGCGCAAAATCGCGGAAGAGGGGCGATTAATGTATGGCGAAGTCGATGGCCATTTTAATGCTTACGGACATGAGGTCGTAGCGGAATATATAATAGATGAAATTGAGGAATATCTCACGCCTCTACTCAGACAATGATATCCGGCATGCTGGCGATATTTATCCGGATGCGGGGATTAATTAAAACGCTTGAAAAACGACTGCCGGGGCCTGATTACGAATACCATATTTATAAAATTTAAAACCCGGATAAATAAGAAAAAACCACTTTGAAGACATTGTCTAAATTGTTATTCGCCAGTCATCTCAATAGAGTAATCGGTACAGCTTTCTATTTTACAGCCCTATTCATTTATCGCTCTCCTGAGAATAGGCCTATATTTGGTCTATGGTCCTATAAATATTTTATTTTGATTGTTATTTCGGGAGTTGTTTTTATTCTTTTATTGATTAGTTCTTGGATTTCATTAAAAAGAGAAGTGCGTAAAACTCGGTTACTTAATTCGGCATCAACATATTTCGATCTGGCGATTCTTTTCTGGGGAGTTGCATATTTTCTAAGCGCGGTTGATCTACATAACAACGCCTGTCGCATTGCCGATCTAAACATTGTTGGATCGACTACACCGTTGGCAATAATGCTGGAATGGTTTGCAATGCTCTTATTATTTATTGCAGGCGTTATAATTATTGTCCCTAAATCGTCAAACAAGTGGAAAAATCCGATCTTGATGTTTTTTACAATTGGTGCACTTTTATTGGTTAGTGAGGGAATTATCCGTTTTAGAGCTATTATCTCCCCGATTTCACAAGGATTTCCAACCTATACCTCCATTTTATGGGGACGATATAACATTGACTACAATAGAAAGGGATTTCGGGATATTGAACATACGCTTGATAAGCCGCCAGGTACCAGTCGGCTATTAACGATTGGAGATTCGTTTGCATTTGGCTGGGGTCTAAATAGCATTGAAGATCGTTTTGGCGAGCAACTTGCGGCGAAACTTCAGGAAAAGAGAGGAAGTAATTGGGAATCAATAAACGCAAGCGATTATGACACGCATACGTTAGATCATATTGAATTTTTAAAAAGGACCATTTCATATGAACCCGATATAATTATTTTGATTTATGTTTTCAACGATATAGATTATTTGTCGTCGGTAACTCCTCGTCCTGACTTCTATTCTCGGTTAAAGCTGACTTCAATATTGTTTAGGAATTTCTATCTTTTTCAGGAAGCGTATTTTCGTTTCCGTATGTTAAAAGTCAAATATAAGGAAAGTAATGATAAGGAACCGGATCCTTATATTGACACCGCTTTGGTATCGAAACACTTGAAAGATATTTCAGAATTTATCGAACTGGGCGAGAAGAACGGCGCTTTAGTATGGGTGGTCCCTTTTGACATTTCCATAGTCTCAGAAAGTCACCGTAATTCTCGCTATAAAGATTTTGTAGTTCAATTAGAAGCTGCAGGAATTCCTGTCATATCATTGGAAGCAGCATTCGAGAAATTCGAGTTTTCAAAATTAAAGGTAAACAAATATGATTCTCATCCTAATGGGTTTGCCAATCGTATTGCCGCCGAAAAGGCGGCGTATTTTATTGTCGAGAAAACAGATTGATACTTTTATATCTATTATTTTAATAAATGGCAGAGATTATCAAAGATAAATCGGCTGAATATATCGCCATTTTATAGATTGTAATTGCCTCGGGCTGGTTTGATTTTAATCCGGAGTTTCAAAGAGAGTCGGTTAAAAAATCGAATCGTATATTGGCCTTAAATAATGGACAGTCGAGTTCATCATTGAATTCTATATGCGTTTCATGGCGCCGGGGCAAACGTTTATAATCAACTTCGATAATTCCAAACTTCTAAGAGGTCTCAAGAAAGACGTCGATTACAAAGTTATTGCAATAATTAAACAAAAATGATATAAATGATGTTTATCATGAAAGGTGAAAATCTCTTTAAAAGAAAATAACGAAATGATCAAAAGGATAATTCTAATCGTCGGGGCCAGGCCGAATTTTATGAAAGCCGCCCCGCTGTTGGAAAAACTGCGATCCCACTCCGATAAATTCGAGGCATCGTTGATTCATACCGGGCAGCATTATGACTATGAGCTCTCGCAGCTGTTCTTCGAACAGCTTAAGATGAGGCCGCCGGATATTTACCTGGGGATCGGTTCCGGGAGCCACGCCTATCAGACGGCGCAGATTATGATGAGACTGGAAGAACTGCTTATTGAAAAAAAACCGGACATGGTAATCGTTTTCGGCGATGTGAACTCGACGATGGCGGCCGCTATCGTTGCCGCCAAACTATGTATTGAGGTTGCTCATGTGGAGGCTGGCTTACGCAGTTTCGATAACACTATGCCCGAGGAGATCAATCGGATTGTTACCGACAGGTTGACGAAATACCTTTTCGTAACAGAGGAGTCCGGAAAGCGAAATCTCATACATGAAGGGGTGCCGGACGAAAATATATATTTCGTCGGTAATATTATGATAGATTCGTTGATTAACTCTCTATCGCTGGCCGATGGATCCGATATTCTCAATAGACTTGGACTTAAATCAAGAGAATACGCCGCGCTCACCTTGCATCGCCCCTCGAATGTTGACGATAGATTAGTTCTCGAAAATTTACTGGCCGTTCTTGAAAACGTCGGCAGAAAGGCGCCGGTGGTTTTTCCCTGCCACCCGAGGACCATGAAAAATCTAAATGAGTTCGGGCTTTTGGGGAAGTATAATGAAGATGCGTTAAGGATAATAGAGCCTCTGGGATATCTTGATTTCTTGAAACTTCAAAAAGAGTCCAGATTCGTTCTTACCGATTCCGGCGGTATTCAGGAAGAAACCACGTATCTGGGGATTCCATGCCTTACTCTCAGGAATAATACAGAGCGGCCTATCACTGTCGAGTCGGGTAGCAACACCATAACGGCAATCGATGCGGCAAAAATATATGAAGCCGTTGATCAAATCCTGAAGGGTAGCTATAAGGCCGGCACCGTGCCGGAGCTCTGGGACGGTAAGACGGCCGAAAGAATTGTAAATATCCTTAGTAAAGAACTCTGCAATAATCCCTGATGTCGAAAACAGCCGGTTTATCGATTGCGTTGCTGGCTATTGCCATAGCAGCGCTGATTGTCGCGTTAAATACGATTAACCTGCCCGGGAACACCTACCTGGTAAGGGCGATTCATAATGCCGGTCATTTCCCGTTTTTCGGGGTGTTGTCATTGCTGCTTTTGGCGCTGATATCGCTGTTTTTCGGCGATAATATAAGTAATCGTTTATGGCCATATATTATGGCTTTGGTTGTTTCGACGGCGATCGGGATATTGCATGAATTCTCCCAGATTATCGGTCCCCGTGATGCCGACGTATGGGATCTCGGAAGAGATATTTCGGGAGCGGCCTCCTTCCTGGGTCTGCGATTGATTTACGATAGAAAAATGAAGGATTCCCTGATGAACAGGTACAGAAGGATAAAATCGTTAATTGTCTTTGTGGTTTTAATACTGATTTTAATAAACTTAATACCGATTGTCGCCTGGGGGGGAGCGTATGTTTATCGAGACCGGAAATTTCCTGTAATCTGCGGTTTTGAATCGGTATGGGAAAACAAGTTTCTGAATACTCAGAACGCCGAAATTAGACAAACCCTCCCGCCCGAAAACTGGGATAATAGCGGGGGCGGTCGAGTAGGGAAATTAACGTTTTTTAAGGCATATTACCCCGGTTTAGAAATTGAAGAGCCGTATCCCGATTGGACCGGTTACGATATTTTTACCTTTAAGGTTTTCATGGAAATGGATAGCGCGGTATGTCTTACCGTCAGGATCGAGGATTCTTATCATAATAACGATTATGAAGACAGGTTTAACCGTACTTTTATAATTGAAACCGGGCTTAATAAGATTTCCATACCTCTTCGCGAAATAAGGACGGCTCCCGCCACGCGGGATATGGATATGAGCGAAATTCGCGCGATCCATCTGTTTGTGTTCAGGCCGTCCGAGAAGTTTACCCTGTATTTTGACGATTTTCGACTGGAGGGGGGAAGGGGTCAATAGATGAAGCGCTCCGGCTTAGCGCCCTTATGCTTTTGCTCTTGATACCGGTCGAGGGGATTTCCCGGGTAGGGAATTAATTTAGGGCGAATGGCCCGTTCCGAACGCTATTTTAATAAGATTATAGCCCAATGATGCCGATATATTGAAATATCTTGTAATTATAATTTTTTTTCTTTAGCTTATTGGCTACAGGGCAGAACTGAAGCGGCAGGTAACTGTTGACATGAATTGACGTGGAGGCCAGCAGAGAATGGCAATCAGGGAAGAGATTGAAAAGCACATTTCAGAGTTAACCAATAATCCGGATATAGACCATTCCTTGAATCTTTTCGAAAGCGGATTATTGACTTCTCTTGACGTATTGGATTTACTTGCATTCATAGAGAATGAATACGAGATCACTATTTCGGATGAGGATCTCGGTATTGATAATTTTGGCTCGATAGATAGAATAGTTGAATTTGTTGAGAAATCTAAGCAAGAACAATAAGTCTGACCTTACCCATGATTTACGAGATGGTAAAAAGGTCGTCCGTAGATTACCCGGATAAAACCGCCGTTGTATGCGGAGATGACCGTATTTCTTATAATGAATTAGAGAGATCATCGACTATTGTTGCAAATTTCCTGCAGGCGCAGGGAGTCTGCCCCGGAAGCAGAGTAGGCATTTTTGCCAATAAATGCATTGAAGAAGTAATCGCCATATTCGCAATACTGAAAATAGGCGGAATATTCGTGCATATTAATCCGCAATATAAGGAGAACCATTTTTCTCATGTTATGGCTGATTGTGATATAAAGGTTTTGTTCATGGACGGATTCAAATCAGCAATTGTCAATGGAGCTCTTTCGGAAACCAATCCGATTGAAATGATTATCTCGCTGTCCGTGGACGTGAAACTGGATAGAATAATCTGCAGGCAGACATATTTCATAGGTGATATCTTATCGAAATCGTCGGGCCATACGACATTACGCAACCAACATAATGAAAACGACGTGGCCTCGATTATTTATACATCCGGCTCGACGGGAATGCCTAAAGGAGTCATTATTACTCATAAGATATTTTATGATTCGACTGCGGCCTCCGTCGCTGTTTTAGACAACAATCATGAAGATCGTTTGATAAGTGTTACGCCGTTTTCCTTCGACGGCGCTTTAAGCCAGCTTTTTACATCAATCCTGGTTGGGGGAACCCTAGTCCAGCAAAAGTCGAATTTTCCAAAGGACGTTGTAGATACACTGATTAAGGAGGAGATAACCGGATTTCATGCCATGCCGTCTTTCTGGAGAATACTGCTTCAAAAATATTCACCATTTCCGAAATATGAATATCCATACCTCAGATATATATCGATTATAGGTGAGGTGTTTCCTGAAAATCAAGTTAACCAATTAAGAGAAATATTAAAAAAGACTAAATTTTACATGATGTACGGCACGACCGAAGCTTTCAGATCCACCTATCTTCCGCCAAAAGATTTCGAAAGAAAAAAATCATCGGCAGGGATACCGTTTCCGGGCGTGGAGATATCGATCGTCGATGAGCAAGACAACATATGTCAAGCGGGCGAGATCGGTGAGATAGTCCATAGAGGTTCTTTTGTTTCGCCAGGATACTGGAAAGATAACGGCAATACAAATAAAACATTCAAAGATGGTCGTATTCATACGGGGGACTTGGGAAAGCTGGATGAAGAAGGGTATCTTTATTATGTAGGGCGAAAAGACGGAATGATAAAAGTACAGGGATTTCGGGTTAGCCCGGCGGAGATAGAATCCTGTCTATATCAAATCGAAGGAATAAAGGAAGCGGCTGTTATCGGGGTTCCCGGCGACGAAACCGGAACCAGAATATTAGCGGCAGTAGTTACCAAAGACGGCTATAATTTATCTCAGAGGGACGTAATTCTCTTTTGCCGGACCAGGCTGCCAAATTACATGGTGCCCGGCGAGGTGCGGTTCCAAGATTATCTGCCGCGAACCACTACATACAAAATTAACAGTTCCGAATTGATCAAAATGATAAAATTGGAAAGACCGATAAAATGAAACGATGTGTAAGATGCATTCTCCCGGAATCATTCCCGGGCATAACCTTCAATTCCGAGGGCGTCTGTTCCGTCTGCGAGAAATTTGATAAGAGAACCGGCGAAACCGTCTCGCTTGAGAAATTAAAAATAAAATTCGAGCGAATAATCGGTGAAAGCAAGGCCCAAAATTTGCGATATGACGCTTTAGTTGCTTTCAGCGGCGGAAAGGACAGCACTTATCTCGTTTACGAATTAAAGAAGACCTATGGCCTGAAAATACTGGCATTTACTTTCGACAACGGTTTTATCTCCGAAAATACCTTTAGGAATATCAGGAAAGTCCTGGAAATACTGGATGTGGATCACATTATTTTCAAACCCCGGTATGATCTTACCAAGAAGATATTTTTGACCAGCGCCAATTCCGACATATATCCTTCCCAGCTCTTGAAATTCGGAAGTTCGATCTGTATTTCATGCATAAGAATAGTAAACAATATTTCGCTGAAGACCGCAATCGATAAAAAAATTCCCATGGTGATGCTGGGAAACAGCCCCGGGCAGTTGATTCAATCTGAAAGCGAGATTATTTACAAAGACAACAAGATTCCTTACGAAATGAAAAAAAAGCTGTTCAAACCTCTGGCGGACAAACTTGGAGACGATATTTATGATTTTCTTCTGCTTGACAAGGAAGAATATCATACTTCGCCTTTCCCCTATACAATCAGCCCGTTTCCTTTGATAGGATATGACGAGAAAATAATATATCAGGCTATTACGGAACTCGGTTGGCGACGCCCAAAAGACGTTGATCCGAATTCCTCGAATTGCAGGCTCAATTCGTTCGGCATAGTTAAACACAAGGAAAAATTAAATTATCACCCCTATGATTATGAGATGAGCATGCTTGTGCGTCTCGGGAAAATAAGCCGGGACGAGGCGTTGAGAAGGGTGGAAGATCCGGAGGGATTGACGTTAAAACTTGCCAAGAAAGTCGAAAATGATCTTAAATGATTTTAATAAAGAACGGTTAAGATAATAGATTATGTGTGGAATCTGCGGGATATATAATTTTGGCGACGGCGCGCCGATATCCGATAAGATATTGATTGATATGAACAACGCCTTAACGCACAGGGGGCCGGATGATTCAGGCGTCTATATTGATAAAAATATAGCTTTAGCTCACAGAAGGCTTTCCATTATCGATCTGGAAAACGGTCGGCAGCCGATGGCCAACGAAGATAATACGGTATGGATTATCTATAACGGCGAAATATACAATTTTATGGAATTAAAAAAACAGCTTGCTGAAAAAGGGCACATATTTAAAACAAATTGCGATAC